>JAGDCQ010000048.1 GCA_017958465.1 Lachnospiraceae bacterium | reverse complement strand
GATCATAGTCTTGATGGCGTTTGTAGCCTCAAGGATCTCGAACGCAGGCACACGCTTGCCGTCTTTTGTGGGAAGCAGCTGCATGGATACTATGGATTTGAGCACCATTGCGAGCTGAACCCTTATCTGCTGCTGCTGTCCCGGAGGGAAAACATCGATGATACGGTCGATGGTATTTGCGGCACCGACAGTATGCAAAGTCGAGAGCACGAGGTGGCCGGTCTCTGCGGCTGTCATGGCGATCTCGATAGTCTCAAGGTCACGCATCTCACCTATAAGGATAACATCCGGAGCCTCACGCATAGCGGCACGGAGAGCCTTTGCGTAGCTCTCGGTATCAACGCTTACTTCACGCTGGCTGACGATACTCTTTTTATGTTTATGCAGGAATTCGATAGGATCCTCAAGCGTAAGGATGTGGCAGTTACGGCGTTTGTTGATCTCATCGATGATGAACGAAAGTGTTGTACTCTTACCACTGCCCGCAGTACCGGTAACAAGGATAAGGCCCTTCTTCTCTTCGCTGAATTCAAGGATCTGCTGGGGGATACCCATCTGCGTGACATCCGGCAGATTGAAAGCAACGGTACGCATTACAACGCTCCATGCTCCTCTCTGCTTATAAACGTTTACACGGAAACGGCCAACGCCCTTTACGGAAACGGCGAAGTCGTCGTCACCGTCTTCGCGGAAGGATACATCGCGGTTGTCGGCACATTCGTAGATCCTGTTCAAGATCTGGCGTGTGTCCGGAGGCATAAGGATCGGCCATTCCGAACGCTCGATCTTTCCGTGGATCTTGTAGGAGACAGGCTGTCCGACAACTACGAAAACGTCGGATGCGCCAAGCTCGTTTGCTTTTTTCAGGATATCTTCAAGCTCGGGCTGGGCAGGCTTTTCAGCTGCGCCGGCGGGCTGATTGTCGTATCCTACGGCATTTCTCTCAACTGCAACAAATTCCTCACTCATGGAAGTCCTCCCTTTGTATTCGTAACTTATGAAAAAACACCATATAACTGCTTATCAATCCACGATGACGATCTCTCCGTTCCAGATCTCACCGCCGTTACCCGAATCGTAATTACCATGCTCATCCTCGGAAAGTGCCCAGCTGGCGATGCGGATGATGCTGCCTCGAAGGGCAAAAAGTGAAACATTCAGGGTTTTTTCGGAGGTTTCGGATTTGATCGAATAATTCAAAGTTTTATAAGGCAATCCGGATCCTCCGGGCAAAACTTCAACTCCCTCGAATTCAAATTCGTCGGGTGTGAAATCACGTAATTCATATTCAACAAGAGCTTCTTTAATGGCTTCCATCTTCTCGGTCGCCTTTTTATCCATCAGATAATATTCCTGCACCGCATTTCTCGTCTTTTCCGAGAGCTTCATCTCATGATAAGAAGCCCTGACGGAAAGCGCGGCAAATATCGTAAGCGCGAACACTACCAGAAGAAGGATCATGGAAGCGCCGCCAACATTCATATGATAATCGTTATTCTGCTTCATCGGCCTTCTCCTTTGCGATCTCAAGAACGCAATAAGACTTTTCGAGATCGGCCGAATAGAATCCGACCTGCCCCGTGATCAGCCTATCGCTGTCATTTAAGGTTACGATAAGTGTATATTTTTCGTTGCTTTCAACTTTTTCAAAGCTTTTGCCGTATTTTATCTTCAAGCCGCTCTGGTCGCTATTGCCGCCGAACCTTTTTGCAAGCTCAGCATAAATATCGGCAGGAGTGTTTTTATCAAGTCCCTTGATATACTCGGCAACAGACTGCGTTAACAGAACGGACTCAGTGGTAGCTACGGCATTTCCGCGAAGCTTGTCGGAAGCCATAAACATCCTCAAAAGATATACGCTCACTATGGCGAAAATGCCTATGATGATGACAAGTTCAAGCAACGGAGCCCTAAAGCTGTTCGGTTTTTTGCTGTTCTCGATCTTCACCTTAAGTTCCTTTCTTATCTGGCGCTTGAAACCTCGCCCGATCTCATGGTCATTACAAGTTCCTCGCGGTCTCCCGCTTCATTTTCCGCGGAAAGCGTCAGGACGTTTCCGTCTAGCCTGAAGCTGAAATCTTTCGCCTCTACCATCTCAAAACCGTAGCTGAGTTCGTACGGATCGCCGTCAAGGCAAAGGTGCTCGCGCAGGTAACCGTCATAGTAATAGATGTAAACATGATAAAGATAACCGGTGCTCTTCGAAATATAGCTTAAAGTCAGCACATCCACCCCGTCCTTTTGGGTTATCGAAACACCGTTTATGTTATCCTTTTGCCTGATCCTTGTAGCCACATAATTCAGGGAAGTACGCAGCTCAAAGTTGTCATTGTTCGAACGCACGATATTGTGATAAACCTGGATGCCGACGTTCGTCAAGAACAGCGACGAGATCGCGAACATCCCGAGTATCACGACAGTTCCTATGAAACCGACCCACCAGAGGCCGTTAGAATGTCTTTCCATGACAGCCTCCTTTATTTGATATAAACGTTGATGATCGGCATAACGTTTGACGCAAAACAGTCGTAGACCACGTTATACTTGTCATAGTCGATGTTCACGTAGTAGTTTTTGCAAAGATATTCCACATCACCGGGATACATCCCTTCGTTGGCGTAGCATTGCACAGCCGCCTTTTTCAGGGACTGCTCCGTAAGTACCCTGTTCTGCTCGTCGTTCACGCTATTGAACCAGCGCATCCCGTGGAAAAGCACGAATACCATCAGGAGCAGGACAAGCAACGGGATGATGACCTCTTTGCCGATAAAAGATTTACTTGATTTTCTTAAGCTTTTCAAGTTTTTACCTCGTTTTTATGCGATGGATGAGATCATACCTACAAGCGGGATCATAACAGAAAGGAGCACTGCTCCTACAAGGAGCGCAAGGACCACAACAAGAACGGTTTCTACCGTGGAGGAAACCTTGGTGAGCTTCTCCGTGATCTCGTTGTTGTATTGCTTTGCAAGCTTTGCGAAAACCTCGTCCGTTGAGCCGGACTTTTCGCCAACTGTGATCATGCGGGCTTCCATGCCCTTTACAAGGCCGGACTCCTTAAGAGCCGCATCAAAAGGCTCGTTGGATTCGTAAAGCTCTTTGCACTTTACTATCTTGTTGTGCACGTCGGTGTTGGTGGCTGAGCTCATGCTAAGATCAAGAGCCTCTGTGATGTTCATACCGCCGGAAAGCATAAGGGACATAGAGGAAATGAACCTTCCTACAGACATGCGGTTGGCAAGCTTTCCTGTAAAGCTGAAGTTTGTAAGCCACTGCTTGATTATCTTTTCGCCGCTCTTTGTCTTGTACCAGATAAAGATGGCTAACATAAGGGCAAGCACTGCGATGGTAACGATAGCGATCACACGGCCGATCGTCATACCGACGGAAAGCGAAGTTTTGGTGGTCTCCGCAACATCGGAGGAAAGCTCCAGGAACATCTTTTCAAAGATGGGAAGGATCTTCCATACAAGAACGATAAGGATAACAGCCATTATCGCAAAAAGCACAAGGGGATAAGCGATGGCGCTCCTGATGGAGGAGAACACCGAGTGCTCTCTTTCGTAATATTCCGAGAGTCCGCGCATTACTTCTTCCGTTTTACCGGTGGTCTCGCCCACACGAATCATATGGATCATATAATCCGGGAAAGCACCGGTGGATTCAAGAGCCTCGCAGAACATAGCATTTTCCGAGAGTTTCTCGTCCAGCTTGTTGAGGACCTCCTTTGTAGCGGCGTCTTCCATCTCGCCATTCATTATGTGAATGGCTTCAAAAAGCGGAATACCGCCATTAAGCATCATTGCGATCTGGTCGCAGAATACCGAGAGTTCATCAGATGTGAATTTTTTTGCTCTTCCCACTTTTCAAAGCCTCCTCTTATTTTACAACAAATGCAAGCGGCAGGTACCATGATGCATGGCTTACCTTGAAGGTTACACTTGTCTTTAAGTACTTTCCGTCATAATACATACAGCTCGATGAGCCGCCGTCCAGGTTTGCGGCGTTTACAGCCCCGTACTCCATCATGATGTTGATAAGGTCGGAAGCCGAAGCACCAAGGTGTGAATCCGCTCCGCGGCCGTCCGTTACAAGGAGCAGCACTGCGCCGTCCGCACGCTGGCCTATGGCGGTCCTGGGGTTAAGGCCACTGCCCATTCCGTTCATCTCGCGGGCTTCGCCGTTTATAACAAGCTGGACGAAATGGTTGTTCTTATCGTCGTTGGCCTCCTGGAAAACGCATGCATCGCGGATCTTTGCGGTTTCAACATAGGTCTTGAAATCCGCCGAAGACATATTTGCGATGGATTTGATGATAAGGATGTTGTTCTCGTCAAAGCCTATAAGGTAAAGGCCGCCGGGATACTGGGGATTGTTCATCTGGATCTGGCCGTGGCTTACAACTATCCCGAGAGGGTGTCCGCCCTTTAAGGTACCGTCCTGGTTGTAGATACCGCCGTTTATACCGGCTACGGCACCGGCGTCTGTAACCAGCTTGTCAAGGGGCTTTCCAACTTCCGGCCAGGAGCCGTTCTGGTAAACCGTCTCAAGGGATATCCTCGAGGGGTCCTTTATTATCATAAGTGTAGCGGCAAAGGTCCTGCCGGAAACATCTATAACCTGGATAGGATCCTCCTTCTTTCCGACAGAGGAACTGTCGCTGGAGGAATCGCCGCCGGAATTGATGGCGTTGTAGTCGATCTTTATGAGGGACGGGTCAACGTCATCATCCATAGGTGCCATAGAGTTCTGGTTTACTATCTCCTGCACTTCCGCAGGTGAAAGGTACATCCCAGCCACAAATTTAAGGGCGCCGGACTCAAGAACTGTAGTTACAAGGAGCTGTTTTGCGCTCGGTGACGGGCCTTTTACTATAAGTCCAACTATCAGGTAGACACCGATAAGGAGCGCAGCAAGTGTTACCCCTATAACAGCCAGTATCCTTAAAAAGATATTGCCTTTTTTCTTTGGTTTCAGGGAGTTTCGTCTTTTAATCTCCACACCGGAGGACGAAAGATCCTCGCCCCTGTATATCCTTACTTTTGATTCACTCATCTTTACTTTCCTTCTTTGTTCCAAAAACCCATTTTTTCTGTACACTGTAGCTCACAAAGAACAATGCCGTATCCACAACCACCTTAATGAGCGACTTTACAAAGATATGATCTTCAATATTTACCTTAGACATTAAGGTCAGCGCCTCTGTAAGTCCGGAGACAAGCAGGCCGCTTGAGACCATTATCACTGCTGCGAGCAGGTAGTATTTCAGGATGGAAGCCCTGTCCCCTGCTCCAAACACTGCCTTTCTGTTTATCACAAAATTGCAGAAGGATGAAATGATCCTCGCCCCCACAGTGGAGATCATCGTGACCGCATGTCCGTCAAGGGTGGGCACAAAGGCCTTGAACAGGATATTGAACAACGAAAACAGCAGAATATCGATGATCGCACACAGCCCTGAGCTGAAGACGTATTTCACGAAGGATCCGAGGTTCCGCCCAAGAAACTTAAAGATCACGGAATATATCCTGAAGCCGTCCTTGAAGGGGTTAAAGTGGGACCTTACATTGTCATCAAGGTAGATGGTCCTGATCGTCACCTCTTTGAAGGGGATCTTGGCGTGCTTCATCTCAAGAAGCATATTTGTCTCATATTCGTAGCGTTCGCCGTAGAACTCCGAAAACTGCCCTATAAGCCTTGCAGGAAACGCGCGAAGGCCGGTCTGTGTGTCGGATATCTTGATCCCGCAGAAGGCGCGGAATATGAACTTTGTTATGTTGTTGCCCGCCTTGCTCTTCCAGGGAACGTCCTTCCCGGAGAAATCCCGGACGCCAAGGACCACAGTATCGCCTTCCAGCATGGCTTTGGAGCACTCAAACACATCCTCCGGCGCATGCTGCCCGTCTCCGTCCATTGTAACGATCCCGGGGCTTTCCTTTCTGTTTTCAAGGAACCAGGCCATTGCAGTCTTCATGGCGCGGCCCTTGCCCTTATTTACTTCGTGTGTGAGCAGCGTAACCTCGGGAAACTGCGTGGCTTCCTTAAAGGGCTCGAGGTGTTCGCTGTCGCTTCCGTCGTTCACAAGGATTATGTCCTTAAAGCCCACATCCAAAACGCCCCTGATGGTGGAAAGCAGCTTCTCGTCAGGGTTCAGCGATGGAATGACCACTGTCACTTTTAGAATATCATTCTGATCCATAAGACCTCATTAATTTGCAACTATATCTGTCATGTGGACGATAACCCAGGACTTTACGCCGTCGTTGTCATCATCCGTGTAGTAAAAGAACATCCTCTTTGAGAAAACATCATCACGGTGCAGGCCCGTACTGTTTACCGTAAAGCTCTTGATGAAATAAACATCGCAGTAAAACAGCGTGTCGCTGAGGGTAACGAAGTTCGAGGCACTTTCCTTGCTGAAAGGAGGATTGTCGTAGGTGAGCCTCCCAAGGAAAGTGATATCGATCCCTGTAGCCCAGGCGTAAGCGCTGGTGTCCAGGTAAGACCCGTTCATGATATATTTGCGGATAGTGCCGTAGCCGTGGTCGGCACCGCCGATGGCATCCGACATAAAGCGGCTGTACTGCTTGCCGTATTCCACAGGATCAATCTGGCCCGCAAAGGAAGCAGGCATATTTTCGCTTCCCGCCTGATCCTTGATCACGAGGCTGTCAGCAACCTTTTTCTCAGAGGAATCGCCCCTGTTGTCAACGATAGTGACATTTACAGGCGCATACTGCTCCTTTAAGACATAAGTCTTGGCATGGGGAACGGCAACATAAGCCTTGATATCTTCATATTCTTCAAAATCCGAGACAACAGCCGCAACGTCAGGATCTGCACCGTTGATCTTTAGTCCAAAATTATCCGGAACAGTTATGGTGATATCTGCAGCTTCTACGGAAACAACGCCGGAATCCAGCTTGAAATCGATTTCTTTACCTTCTTTATCACGGATGTTCAGGTTATGTTTCTCAGCATCAGTCACAACCGGATAAACCGAGTAAAACTTGCTCTTAAGAAGGCAGGAAACGTCGGAATACTGCTTAGCTGTGATCTCTATCCTCTCGGACTCGCTGCGGTCGATGATCTCCTCGCCGATCCGCACAGTGAGAGTGTCGGGACAAAGAATGGTATATTCGTAATAGTTGGGAACGGGAACACCGTCTTTATCGGTAAACTTCAGCACACTGCCCGCAAGATCGGTAATGGTGAAGGTCTCGTTCATCTTATCGGCATCGGGCTTTTTAGAGAAAACTGCGGTGTAGACCGCAAGGCTTCCCTGCTTTGAAACGGAAGTCGCTATCTTCGATTCCACCTTGAACATGGCAGGGATCGTAAAGTTCATAATGGTGTAGTCCGTCTTCACAGTAACAAGGCGCTCGTCTTTATCGTTCTGTTCAAACGTAAAAGCTACATCCTCGCCCTCAGCGTTCTTAACTGATATTGCAGGCTCGTTCAGGAGCCCTTTTATCATGTAAAGGTTAATGTTATCCTGCTGCTTTGTGTTTGCGGGGATATCGTCTTTAGTGAGCTCACGGCCGTTTACTGTGATCACATAGCTATCGGGTGCGGTAACGGCGTAGGTCTTTCCGATGGCGGAAAGCTCAGGTGTAAACTTGTCTATAGCCCAGGTAGGGATCGAAAGCATATCAAGCTTTATCTCTTCCGAAACAAGCTTAAGGGAAAGCTCTCCCGCTATCTGGTCCCCGCAGTGGATGATATAAACGGGATTGTTGGCATCAAAGCTTTTTGAGGATATGGTGTATTCAAGCTTTTTGCCTGCAAAGGCATTTATATAATTCTTTGTGACCGTATCCTTGTCTTCAAAGCGCGAAAAACGGGAATAATCGATATATTGCGAGGCTTCCTCCCCTATCTCGTTGAATACAAGGCCGTTTTCGAGCTTCTTTGCAAAATCCCCAACAAGGTTATAAGCCTGCGCCTTTTCGTATTTTACAAGGATACCGCGAAGGCCGAGCAGCAGCCCTATGATGACCAAAACCAACACTCCTGCGTAGATCAGGAGTCCTTTTTTAAAACTTATCTTCTTCATGTTCTAACCCACTTCTAAGTATTTCAGGTTCTTTTCATACTCTAAATAATTTTATCACAATGGTTTTTTAGATACAAGATATTTGAATGGTATTTGAAACATTTTCTCAGGTTTTAAACACAAAAGACCCCCGCCGGAAAACCGGCAGGGGTCAGATCATTTGATCATTTTACTTTTTCTTTTTCCCAAGGAGCGATGCAATTGCTATAAGCAGTGCTGCGCTTGCTGTTACAACAACGAAGCCTTTCTTGTCGCCTGTCTGGGGAACTACAGGGTCTTCCTGAGGAATAATGGGATCTTCGATCTCTTCCTCTTCAGGAGTAGGTGTAGGCTCTTCAGCGGGATTCTCAGGGATCTCGGGATCCTCGATTATCTCTTCTTCAGGAGTAGGTGTAGG
>JAGDCQ010000047.1 GCA_017958465.1 Lachnospiraceae bacterium | reverse complement strand
GCCCTTAGGTTGTTCCAAGCCGAGTAGGGCCCGTGCGGTTAAACCGCTAAGGGCCCGTTAAGCGAGGCGCCGGAAGAACCTTAGTCGCGGAGCCGTTGTTTGCCCACCACACAGCGACACGCGCTTTCCGGGGGACGAGACAACCACAGAACTGTTCCCTGTGTCGTGATGTGTTTTTTCGTTGTCTTTAACGCATTAAAGTGTTATAATAACTATGCATAGGCTTTTGTACAATCTGATAGGAATTCGGAGAATAGAATGAAGAAGATTCATGTTACGGCATCAACAGAATATGATATATCCATAGGCAGCGGCGTCCTGGATGAGCTGGGGCGGGAGCTTAAGGGCCTTACTAAGGCAAAGACTGTGGTCCTTGTTTCTGACAGCAATGTCTTCCCGCTCTATGGTGAGAGGTGCCTGAAAAACCTGAAAGAGAGCGGCTTTGATGCTAAATCCTTTGTTTTTAAGGCGGGGGAAGCTTCAAAGTGTATGAAGACATATGAGGAACTGCTGGAGTTCCTTTGCGAGAACAGGCTCACAAGAAGTGACGCCCTTGTTGCGCTTGGCGGCGGCGTGACCGGCGATATGACAGGGTTTGCGGCGGCAACTTACCAGCGGGGGATCGCTTATGTCCAGGTGCCTACAACGCTTCTTGCGGCAGTGGATTCTTCTGTGGGCGGGAAGACGGCGATAGACCTTAAGGCCGGCAAAAACCAGGTGGGATGCTTTTACCAGCCGGTGGCTGTCCTGTGCGACACCGATACCCTTGACACGCTGCCTGAGAGCGAGTTCAGGTGCGGCATGGCGGAAGTGATAAAGTACGGGATGCTCGGAAACGCCAGGTTTTTCTCGGAGCTTCTGGAGAAAGACGCAAAGGCTATGATCGGGCATATCATCGAGGTGTGCGTGACCATGAAGCGGGATATAGTCCAGCGGGATGAGTTTGATAAGGGCGAGCGTATGCTACTGAATTTTGGGCACACTTTCGGGCATGCGGCGGAGAAGTGCAGTGGGTTTTCCATGCTTCACGGCGAAGGTGTTGCCATGGGAATGGCGACTATCACAAAGGCCGCTTGCAAGTTGGGCTTCTGCGATGAGACTACGGTTGAGTTTATGGACAAGATCCTTGATAAATACGGGCTTCCAAAGACCATACCCTACGGGGTTGATGAACTGCTTGATGCCGCACTGGCGGACAAGAAGATCGCGGGAAGTGAGATAAACCTTATAGTTCCTGTGAAAGTCGGCAGGTGCGAGATCGAAAAAGTGCCGTCAACGGCGCTTTCCGACTGGCTTAAAGCAGGAGGAGTAAAGTAAATGTTTGAGATAAAAAACGGATCGAGACACGGAAGTGTAAAGATCCCCGCGTCCAAGTCCATGGCTCACAGGTATCTGATCTGTGCGGCGCTTTCGGGGCATAAAACAGCTCTTCTTGTTGACGGGATGTCTAAAGACATAGAGGCTACGGTTAACTGCCTTAACGCTCTGGGGGCCCGGATCGAGGGAAGTGGAGAGGCTTTGAGCAGCAACCGCGAAAGGGCCCGGTTCGAAAAAAGCGGAGAGGCTTTGAGCAGCAACCGCGAAGGGGCCCGGATCGAAAAAAGCGGAACAGTTTTGCACTGCGATCCTTTGGAGCCCGGCGGGATCCCGGAGAACTGTGTGCCTGACTGCGGAGAGTCGGGGTCGACTCTTAGGTTTCTGCTCCCGGTGGTGGGCGCCCTGGCTGCAAAAGGGAGCTTTAAGATGCACGGAAGGCTGCCGGAAAGGCCGCTTGCGCCACTTGACGAAGAGCTGGTGCGCCATGGGATGGTATTAAAGAAACAGGGAGATGAGCTGCAGTTTTCAGGCGCCTTAAGGGCCGGGACCTACACCATCCCCGGGACTGTTTCATCGCAATATATTTCGGGACTGTTGTTTGCACTCCCGTTACTCCGGGGAGACAGCGTCCTTAACGTGACAGGGCCCGTGGAATCCAGGGATTATATCCTTATGACTGAGGAAGCCCTCAAGAAAGCGGGGATACGCTTTGAAAAGACGGGGAACTCCTACCGGATCCCCGGTGGCCAGCGCTACGATATGCCGGGAGACCTTGAGGTTGAAGGCGATTTTTCAAACGCCGCGTTTTTCCTGAGCATAGGAGCTTTTTCGGAGCAGGGAGCGACGGTTTCGGGCCTGAACACAGGTTCCCTCCAGGGGGACAGAAGGATTGTGGAGATCCTTGAAGCCTTTGGCGCGAAAACAGAGCGTACAGAAGACGCTGTTTTTGTGAAGGGAAGGGGCCTTAAGGGTATCACCATCGATGCGGCCCTGATCCCGGACCTTGTGCCGGTGCTTTCCGTGGTGGGAGCTGCCGCAGAGGGTGAAACGAGGATCGTAAACGCAGGGAGGCTCCGGCTTAAGGAGTCCGACCGGCTAAAGTCAACCTCGGATATGATAAACGCTCTTGGCGGGCGTTGCGAGGAAACCGCGGACGGGCTGATCATCACAGGAAGCGGGCGGCTTAAAGGCGGCGAGGTGGACACCTGCAACGACCACAGGATCGCCATGGCAGCGGCTGTGGCGGCGTGTATCAGCGAGGCGCCGGTATTTCTTACGGATGAGACTTGTGTTGCAAAGTCCTATCCCGGGTTTTTTGAGGATTTTGACAGGTTAGAAAAGGATTGATCAAAGGGGGGCGACCCCGGCAAAAGACAGGAGGCAGCTTATGAGCAGCTCTTATGGTGAGAACATTGAGTTAACGATCTTTGGACAGTCACATTCTTCGGGCATCGGTATGACACTTCAGGGTGTCCCGGCAGGGAAAGAGATAGATATGGAGGAGCTTGCAAAGTTCCTTGCAAGGCGCGCTCCGGGGCGTAACGAATATTCGACGCCGAGAAAAGAGCCGGATGAACCGGAGTTTTTGAGTGGGATTTTTAACGGGAAAACCTGCGGAACACCTATTACTGCCATCATCCGCAATAAAGACAGGCGGTCGGAGGATTACAGCGCGCTTAAAGACCTTCCGAGGCCCGGACACGCGGATTATACAGCAAATATCAAATACTTTGGTGCCCAGGACTACCGGGGCGGCGGCCATTTTTCCGGACGTCTTACGGCGGCCCTCTGTGTTGCGGGCGGGATCTGCAAACAGCTCCTTGCAAAAGAAGGGATCGAGGTGCACGCAAGGATCTCTTCGATAGGCCCTATCCGCGACAGGGGCGAGTTTGTGGAAAGCCTTGAGGACAAGGTCTTCCCTGTATGTGATGATGAAATGGGTGAGAAGATGCGGGAATACATTGCAGAACGCAGGGCGGAAGGCGATTCCGTCGGCGGCACTGTTGAGTGTGTGATCCTTGGCGCGCCCGCAGGCCTTGGCGACCCTATCTTTGACGGCATGGAGAACAGGATCGCAAATGCGGTCTTTGGGATACCGGCAGTGAAAGGCATCGAGTTTGGCATAGGTTTTGCTGCTGCGGACCTTTGCGGCAGCGAGAATAACGACGGGATGTATATGGAGGATGGCGAGATCCGCACTGTTACAAACCACGCAGGCGGGATCCTCGGCGGCATCACAAACGGCATGCCTGTGACCTTTAAGGTGGCTTTCAAGCCCACGCCGTCCATTACAAAGGCCCAGAGGAGCGTAAACCTGACGACAAAAGAGGACGAAGGGCTGATGATCGCAGGCCGTCACGATCCCTGCATCGTTCCCCGCGCCGTTCCGTGCGTGGAGGCTGCTGCGGCAATCGCAGTTTATGACGCCTTTCTTGCAAGGAAGCGTGAGCTGTAAACAGGGATACCTGAATGAGTATTAGCCGCTACCGAAAGCGGCCGGGAGACAGAAAATGGACAGAGTCAGTTTAAGGATAAAGATCGACGAGATAGACGCACAGCTTGTGGAACTCTTCGTAAAGAGGATGGATGTAGCCGGTGCCATAGGAAAAGTGAAGTTTGAGCAGGGGATTCCCATCTACGACAAGGATCGTGAGGAGGCAAAGATAGAGAGCCTCCGGGCCCTTGTGGACGAACAGTACAAGGACTATGTGGAGCAGCTTTACAGGCAGATATTTGAGCTAAGCCGCACCTATCAGAAGGAGTGCACAGGGGTTGGCAACGGCATCGCCTG
>JAGDCQ010000046.1 GCA_017958465.1 Lachnospiraceae bacterium | reverse complement strand
CTACGATCTTACACTGAATGAGGATAACATCACAACTTTCATAGAATGATCAAACAGCGCGTGCGGGCATTGCATAAATGTTTTGGATCGCACGGGAACGGAGGAAAGGTATGAAGCAGATCAACGGGGGCGTTACGGCTCCGAACGGTTTTTTGGCAGCAGACACTGCGGCAGGTAACAAATATGCAAACAGGACCGATATGGCGCTTGTTTACAGCGCATATCCCACAGTATGTGCCGGAACGTTCACAACGAACGTTGTTAAGGCTGCGCCCGTAAAGCGTGATATCAAGATAGTCAAAAAAGGCGGAAATGTGCAGGCTGTAGTCATCAACAGCGGTATCGCGAATGCATGCACCGGCAAGGACGGCGACAAGGACGATCTTGCGATGGCTAAGGCCGTTGCGGAGTGCCTCGGACTCAAGGCAACAGAGGTGTTTACAGCTTCGACAGGTGTTATCGGAAGAAGGCTTCCTGTCGAGAAGGCGGTGGCGGGCATCAAAAAGATGACCGAGAACCTTGACGCTTCAAAGGATGCGGGAACCAGGGCTGCGAAGGCCATTATGACAACGGATACTGTTGAAAAGCAGTGTGCGGTTGAAACAAAGATCGCGGGAAAGAAGATCACAATCGGCGGCATGAGCAAAGGCTCCGGTATGATCCACCCCAACATGGCGACGATGCTTGGCGTTGTGACTACCGACGCGGATATCGACCAGAAGGCCCTTCAGAAGGCTGTAAGCGACGCAGTTTCCGTGTCTTTCAATATGATCTCCGTCGATCGCGATACTTCGACAAACGATTCGCTTTTCGCGCTTGCAAACGGTAAGGCCGGCAACAAGAAGATCGTTGCGGGTTCCGACGATTATAAGGAGTTTTATGAGGCACTTCTGTTCGTCCTCACATATCTTGCAAAGCATATGGCAGCGGACGGCGAAGGCGCCACAAAGCTTATAGAATGCAAAGTTTTGAACGCCAAGAGCAAAAAGGACGCAGTGACACTTTCAAAGTCCGTTATCACTTCAAACCTTACTAAGGCAGCGGTTTACGGCAAGGACGCCAACTGGGGAAGGATCCTGTGCGCTCTCGGTTATTCGGGTGCCGTGTTCAACCCCGAAAAGGTCGACATTACGATCGAGGGCAGGGACGACATCGAAGGAAAGCTTGTTGCAAAGCCTCTTCAGCTTGTTAAAGACGGCATGGACAGCGGCTATTCGGAAAAGACTGCGACAAAGATACTTTCGGCAAAGGCGGTCACCATCATCGCCGATATGCACGGCGGGCAGGCAAACGCCACAGCCTGGGGCTGCGACCTTACCCATGAATATGTAGATATAAACGCCGATTACAGGTCGTAATATACAGAAAAAGAGGTTCCAATATGGACGGTTACATCACACAAAAGGCGGAAACGCTGCTTGAGGCGCTTCCCTACATCAGACAGTTCAAGGACAAGACAGTAGTTGTCAAGTACGGCGGGAGCGCAATGACAGACCCGGAGCTTGAGGCGAGCGTTATCAAGGATATCGTGATGCTCAAGATGATCGGCATGAAGCCTGTCATCGTGCACGGCGGCGGCAAGGAGATAAGCAAATGGGTGAAGCTTCTGGGCCAGGAACCCCAGTTTGTCGAAGGCCTTCGCGTTACCGACGAGACTACTATGGAAGTTGCGGAGATGGTCCTTGGCAAGGTCAACAAGGCTCTGGTGCAGATGCTTGAGGAGCAGGGCGTAAAGGCCTGCGGCGTCAGCGGAAAGGACGGCAACCTCCTTAAAGTGGAGAAGAAGTTCGCAAACGGCAAGGATATCGGCTTTGTGGGGAAGATCAAGGCTGTTAACCCGGAGATCATCAACACCCTTCTCAACAACGATTTTGTTCCTGTCATAGCGCCCATAGGGCTTGACGACAATTTCCAGAATTATAACATCAATGCCGATGATGCGGCCTGCGCGGTAGCTACTGCGCTCGGCGCCGAGAAACTCGCGTTCCTTACAGATATCGAGGGCGTTTACAGAGATTTCAACGACAAGGAGTCGCTCATCTCTGTGCTCAAGGTTTCGGAGGCGGACGAGCTCATCTCCAACGGATTTGTGGGCGGCGGGATGATCCCGAAGCTTAAGAACTGCGTGGATGCGGTAAAGAACGGCGTTTCAAGGGTCCACATCCTTGACGGGCGCATGCCCCACTGCCTGCTGCTGGAGTTCTACACGGCAAAGGGCATCGGCACAGCTATCGTAGGGGACTGAAAAGTTCAGGACAGCGGGATTTGGCGAGGGCCTGTGCCCGGTGCCGGTCCTGACAGACGGGAGACAGGTATGGATAAACAATATTTCATAGATAAGGCTGAAGGAGCGCTCCTTCACACTTACAACAGATATCAGAAGGTCTGGGACCACGGCGACGGGGTTTACCTGTTCGATACGGACGGGGACAAATACCTGGATTTCGTGGCCGGGATCGCTGTGTTTGCGCTGGGTTACGGCAACGAAAAGTACAACAAAGCCATTGTTTCCCAGGCGGAGCGCCTGCTGCACACTTCGAATTATTTCTACAGCGTGCCTATGGCAGAAGCTGCGGAAAAGATCACAAAGGCTTCCGGAATGGACCGTGTTTTCTTTACAAACAGCGGCGCTGAGGCTGTTGAAGGCGCGTTAAAGACAGCAAGGAGATACTATTATAATAAGACCGGGAAGGCAGACAGCGAGATCATCGCTATGAACCATTCCTTCCACGGAAGAACGATGGGAGCGCTTTCGGTAACCGGAAAAGAGGCCTACAGAGCGCCTTTTGAGCCCCTTATCGGCGGTGTTGTTTTCGCAGAGTTAAACGATCTTGAGTCCGTGAAGGCAAAGATCAGCGATAAGACCTGCGCCGTCATCCTTGAAACCGTGCAGGGCGAAGGCGGGATCTACCCGGCAACAAAGGAGTTTCTGCAGGGTGTAAGGAAGCTTTGCGACGAGCACGATATCCTGCTGATCCTCGACGAGATCCAGTGCGGGATGGGGCGTACCGGCACGCTTTACGCTTTCGAGCAGTACGGCATTAAGCCGGATGTCCTCACCACGGCAAAGGCTCTTGGCTGCGGCGTTCCGGTGGGCGCGTTCCTGACAACGGAAAAGGCAGCGGCACTGGTGCCCGGCGACCACGGCTCCACTTACGGCGGAAACCCGCTTGTTACCGCTGCTGTTTCTGCAGTTCTCGATATATTCCGGGAAGACGCTGTCCTTGACAATGTAAAGGAGAGCGGTGCATATCTTTACGAGACACTTGAGGCCATAAAGCAGGAGTTTCCGGCAATTATAAAGGATCACAGGGGGCTTGGCCTCATGCAGGGGATCGAGCTTAGTGTTCCGGCAAAGGAGATCATAAACGGGGCTATGGAAAGACACCTCCTGCTGATAAACGCGGGCGAGAGCATAATCAGGTTTGTGCCGCCGCTGGTGGTTCAGAAGGTGGATATCGACAGGATGGCGGAGATCCTGCGGGAAACGTTGAAGAGTATCTGACGTTTTCAACTGTTTTCAAGGTCTGGTTTTGTACAAAATGACATGTTTTTCAGACCGCCTGTTCTACCCAGGTAGACATTTCCGGGTGGGAGCCAAAATCATAAAAAAGCCTTTAATAATGCACCTTTCCGGGTTTCTGGAAGGGTGCATTTTGCACAATTATTGATGTAAATATTTTACTTGAAATAATCCCCGCTTATTGTAAGATTAGGTTACCGGGAAGTAAACAGCAGGAAGCGGGGTACTCTTATAAAACGCTCTAAAAAGATGAAAACGGTGATCATTGGCCTTTTTGTGGCAGCCTCCGGTGTCTGCTACTCTTTTTTTATGCCCAAAGAAGAGATAAATGTGGAGGTGATACGCGGGGATACAGACGTTACGGCCACTACTGTGACTTCGACCCCTGTTCCTACCCCAACAGATAAGCCTGAAGGGACTTTGCAGTTACAGGAGGGGAGCAACTCTGCCCCGGCCGGCAGCGGCTCCGGAGGAAACTCAGGTGGAAAGCAAGGTGCAAGCGGATCAGGCGGGGAGCAGAGTGCAGGCGGATCCGGCGGGGAGCAGGGGAAGGTCAACATCAACACCGCAGGTGAGGCTGAGCTCATGACTCTGCCGGGGATAGGCAGCTCCCGGGCGAAGTGGATCGTGGAATACAGGAGCAAGAACGGCCCCTTTCAAAAAATCGAGGATATAATGCTCGTCAAGGGCATCAAAGAGGGCATCTTTGGCAAGATCCGGGACAGGATAAGTGTGGATTAGATGATCAGACGTCCTTTTACCGTTGTGTTTTGCGCCCTGTGCCTTGGGATCATCTGCAGAGCTTTTTGTGCTGTTCTTACCCCTGTTATTGTTGCCTTGTACGTCGCTCTGCTCCTGGCTTTCCGGCTTGATAAGAAGTTCGCGCTTGTGTTTAAGAGGTGCGAGCTTACTTTGTGTGCTCCTTTTTTGTTCTTTCTTGGTATGATCCTTGCGGAAAATGCGGGCACTGACCACAGGATCGACCTTTCTCTTGCCCAGACTTCAAACGGCAAGATGACAGGCGTCGCAAAAGGCGTTGTGGAGTCGCTTTCAGCTTCTTCCTCCGGTTTCAAACTGAGGCTCGGGAATGCCGCTGTTGAAGCGGAGGGCCTTGTTTTTACCGACGGCGCCGTGCTTGTGTATCTTGATGATGTTAAAGACCTTGCGATAGGTAACGCCATCCGCATAAAGGGGACTCTCCGGGAGTTTTCACGGGGCGAGAATCCCGGCCAGTTTGACGAGTTTGAGTATTACCGTTCGGATGGATATTCCTGCAAGATGTACGCAACTTCAGTGGAGGTCCTTGAGGGAAAGAAGCGTTTGGTGAAGGATTTTTTAAGACGCCTTAAGGAGCGTCTTGCCGGCGTCTTCGACAGACTATTGCCTGAAAAGGAGGCAGGGCTTGTAAAGGCACTTGTTCTCGGGGACAAGAGCACTTTAGACCCTGACGTCCGGACCCTCTTTCGTCAGAACGGGATCGTGCACATCCTTGCGATATCGGGGCTCCACATCTCTCTTGTGGGGTCCGGGCTGTTTATGCTCCTGCGCGGCCTTAAAGCGCCGCTGATCCCGGCTTCTGCTATTTCTTTTTTCTTTTGTTTCTGCTACGGGATGCTTACCGGGTTTCCCGTATCTGCCGTGAGGGCTGTTTTCATGTTTGGTTTCAACATGGCTGCAAAGGCGCTCGGGCGCTCTTACGACTCCGGCGAGGCCTGCGCGATGTGCGGGGTCCTGCTGCTCCTTAAAGATCCTCTTTTGCTGTTTCAGTCGGCCTTTGTGCTGTCTTTTTCCGCTGCTGTCGGTATCGGCTATTTCACAAGAGAGTTTTCGAAATGGGAGAAAAGCGGAGGAAAAGGCGGGGCGCTCCTCGGTATGGTCCTTTCCACCCTTGCGCCGCAGCTTTCCACGGTCCCTTTCATCTGGTTTTACTACTACGAGATCCCTGTTTACGGGATGCTCGCAAACCTCATTGTTCTCCCGGGGATGTCGCTCCTTGTGGTGCTTGCCGCCCTTTCGGGTGTGATTGGGCTTTTCTTTATAGCGCCTGCAAGGTTCCTTGCGGGGGGAGTGTACTACCTGCTTAAGGCTTATGAGGGACTCTGCGGGCTTTTGCTAAAGTTGCCACACCCGGTCTTTCTGTATGGTAAGCCGGAGAGAATAAGGATGGTCCTTTGTTATGGCCTGATGGCCCTGTTTTTTGTGGTGGCGGGGCTTATCGGGAAAAAGTACGGGAACGGGGAGGCATCCAGGAAAAAGCGGCCCTTGGCTGCCTTTGTGCTGCTTCTCATCCCGCT
>JAGDCQ010000045.1 GCA_017958465.1 Lachnospiraceae bacterium | reverse complement strand
GTCCGCATAGCCCTCCGGGATATCAAAGTTTTCGGCAACCGCGCCTATATCAAGGCCTAAAGGTGCGTTCTTAAAGCTTATGACGATGCTGTCCCCTGTTTTTACTGCGTCCTTTACAAATGGCCCGGTTACAGACGCCTCATCCTTCAGGCCGTAAACGCAGCTTAGGGCAAGGTCTGCAAGGCGCTCTCCCACGCCCTTCTTCTTCGGAGGGTGAATGTTGTTGTAGGTACCAAGGTCCAGCGTAACAGCCATATATGCGTTCTTCACGGTCCGCGCCACGTTTTCCTGGCATTTTCTTATGCTTCCCCAGGTCGTAAGATCCGGATCGTCACGGTTGACAAAGGTAGGAAGCTGCACAAAAACAAAGGGCAGATCAAGGTCCATAAAGGTCTTCCGCCAGAGGCCGATCATATTTGTAAGCAGGGTGTCATAGACCTGCGGGTGGATGTCGTCGCTCTCGCCCTGGTAATAGATAAAGCCACGCAGGGAGTAAGGTGCGCAGGTGCAGAGCATGGTAGAATAGAGGCCGCAGGGCCTGAAGGGGCTCTTTGGACCGATGGGGCCCGGCCAGCGGCAGGGCCCTAACAGCTCTTCCACCTCGTTCCAGCCAATGTCCGGCCTCTCCTTGTACAGAGCGTCTTTTTTAGGCTCCCATTCCGCGGAATAGGCGTTATAATCCGCCAGCTCCCGCAGATATTTCTCGTAATCTCCGTCGTATTTTTCCCTGTAGTCGTCAAAATACACAGTCGTCGCACTGCTGCTCTTAAGGGTTTCCTCGTCCATCCACGCAGAGGCACTGGTCCCGCCCCAGTTGCAGTCTATGATTCCCACACAGACCCCTGTCTCGCGGGCCACCTTTTCCGCAAAAAACGTGGCAACAGCCGTCCACTGAGGAAGCACCTCCTTTGAGCATACCTGCCACTTCGCACTCTTGTGCAGGTTCACCCCCTCCTCGTCAAGGACAGATACCTCAGGAACAGCATAAAACCGCACTTTGTCAAGGGCACAGGAAACGGGGGTATGCGGGCTTTCTGCCCGGCCCTCATAATCCAAAAGGAGCTGCGGGAGGTCGTGGCAGTCCTTCAGCTGAAATTCCATATTTGACTGGCCGCCGGCAAGCCAGACATCGCCTACCATAACGTTCTTAAGTTCCACACTCTCACCGCCGCAAGAAACCAAAAGCCTGTAGGGACCACCCGCGGGCACAGGCGGAATATCAACGCAAAAGCGCCCGTCCTGCAGCGCTTTGCCCGAACCGCCCGCAAAGCGATCGTCTCCGTCAAAAAGCTCTGCTTTCACAAGGCCGTTGCACGCCGCTGTTCCAAACACCCTTATCACCTTGTCGCGCTGGAGCACGCAGTTATCAGTAAAAACATATCCAATTTCAAGTTCCATACCATCCTCCAAAAAGCAGGTCTGCCGGGGGCTTGCTGTTATGCTGACCCCGGACAGCCCAGCTTCACTTATTGTCAAACAAAGTCCCTATAAGGCCCCGCCCAAGTGACGCCCCAAGGTTTCCTCCGAGGGTCTTTCCAAACTTCCCTCCGAAGGCTTTTCCGATGCTTTTACCGATCTCGCGGCCTATGGTGCCGCCTGTTGTCGTTGCAGCGTTCTTAGCGGCTTTGCTCTTCGCCTTTTCCTTCGCCGCAAGTTCCTTCTCCCGCGCCGCAACTTCCTTTTCTCTCTTTTTTGCCTCTTCGAGGGCTTCCTGCTCTTTTCTTGCCTCTTCCAAAGCCTCCTGCTCGCGCCTTGCAAGATATTCGTAAGCCGAGAAGTTGTCCACGGCTTCACCGTATTTTTCAAAAAGCACGCAATTGTTGATGATGCCCTGCCGCTCGGTCTCGTCAAGGGTTCCCATATAGCTTTCGGGCGGGCATATCTTTGTATGTTTCACAACCGTCGGGACTCCGTCCTCGCCTATCACAGAAACAAGCGCTTTTCCGGTGCCGAGCTCCGTCAAAAGGGTGCAGGTGTCAAACTCGGGATTTGCCCTGAAGCTCTCTGCCGCTGCCCTTACCGACTTCTGCTCCTTTGGCGTATATGCGCGCAGGGCGTGCTGCACCTTGTTTCCGAGCTGTGAAAGGACGCTGTCCGGCACATCCGAAGGGCTCTGTGTTATGAAATATATCCCGACGCCCTTAGAACGGATGAGCTTCACCACCTGCACTATCTTCTCCATCAGCGCCTTTGGCGCGGATTCGAACAGCATGTGGGCTTCATCAAAGAAGAACACCATACGGGGCTTTTCCGGGTCTCCCACCTCCGGCAGGAGTTCGAACAGCTCG
>JAGDCQ010000044.1 GCA_017958465.1 Lachnospiraceae bacterium | reverse complement strand
TATCTTTTCACTATCCGTATCATACGGCACCACCGTTACGCTACAGCCGTGGGCATTAAGCATCCTGACTATATTCGTTTTCATGCCGCAGTCTATGGCCACCACGTGGAAACGGGCTTCATCCACCCCGTAAAACCTGCTTTCAGTGCAGCTCACACGCTTAACTGCATCCCGCCTTACTGGGGTTTCCCGGATGATCTCAAGGGCCTTTTCGGTTGGGGTATCTATATCCGTAATGAGAGCGCGCCTTGTCCCCACGTCCCTTATGCTCCTTACAAGCCGTCTTGTGTCCACGCCGGATATCCCCGGCACGTCCGCACAAAGAAGCAGGTCGCAAAGTGTCCTTTCCGACCTGAAATTCGAGGGCTCGTTGTTTATATCCCGCACTATCAGTGCTGCCGGAGAAATGAGCCTGCTCTCAAAATCTTCACTGTTGATGCCGTAATTGCCCATCAGGGGATAAGACATTACCACCCCCTGATCCGTGTAGGACGGATCAGAAACTATCTCCTGATAGCCCGTGAGCGAGGTGTTAAAAACAACCTCGCACACTGTGTCCTTAGGGCTTGCAAAACCTGTTCCCGGGAACTCTGTCCCGTCTTCCAATACAAGTTTTCTGTCAAACTTCATAGCCAAACCTTTATCCTATTGTTCACTCTTTACGAGCGAGCATCTTACAAATTCCTTAAACAGCGGGTGGGGCCTGTCCGGCCTCGACTTAAACTCCGGATGGTACTGGACTCCCAGGAAGAACAGGTGATCCGGCAGTTCCACCGTCTCAACCAGGCTCTTGTCGGGAGAAAGGCCCGAGATCTTCAGCCCCGCTTTTGTAAGCACCTCTCTGTAATCATTGTTGAATTCATATCTGTGGCGATGTCTTTCGCTTATCTTCTGGGTTCCGTAGCACTTTTCCATCACAGTCCCCGGGACTATCTCGCAGGGGTAAGCACCAAGGCGCAGTGTCCCGCCCTTGTCCACTTCGTCCGACTGGCCGGGCATAAAATCGATGACCTTGTGCTCCGAAGCATCCCTGAACTCTCCCGAGCATGCGTCCTTTATACCTGCCACATCCCTTGCAAACTCGATAACAGAGATCTGCATTCCAAGGCATATGCCGAAATAAGGCGTATCCGTGGTCCGGGCGTATTCGGCCGCAAGGATCATCCCTTCAACTCCACGGTCACCAAAACCGCCGGGAACTATTATGCCGTCTACCGCTCCAAGCTTTTCCCTGTAGTTTTCCTTTGTCAGTTCCTCGGAATCTATCCAGGTGACAGAAACATGTGCGTCAAGCGCAAAGCCTGCGTGCTGGAGGGCTTCCGCCACGGAAAGGTAGGCGTCGTGCAGCTGGACGTATTTTCCCACAAGGCCTATCTTTACGTTGCGATGTCTCCCTTTTATGCGGCGTACCATCTCGCGCCACTCCGAAAGATCCGGCTCCTTTGTCTCAAGCCCCAGCTCCCTGCACACAACCTTGGAAAAGCCCGAGCTTTCCAGCATCAGAGGCGCTTCGTAAAGGCTTTCAAGGGTCCTGTTTTCTATAACACAGTCCTCTTTTACGTTACAGAACATGGAGATCTTTCTGAAGATGTTTTCCTCAAGGGGCTCGTCGCAGCGGAGCACGATGATGTCCGGGTTTATGCCCATTCCCTGGAGCTCCTTGACTGAATGCTGGGTTGGTTTCGATTTATGTTCATCCGAACCGTGAAGGTACGGCACAAGTGTAACATGGATAAACAGGCTGTTCTCGCGGCCTATCTCAAGGGATATCTGCCTTACAGCCTCAATAAACGGCTGGGACTCTATATCGCCTATAGTTCCGCCTATCTCTGTGATCACCACATCAGAATCTGTTTCGTTGCCTGCCCTGTATACAAACTCCTTTATCTCATTGGTTATATGGGGGATAACCTGTACGGTGGAACCAAGGTACTCGCCTCTCCGCTCCTTGTTGAGCACGTTCCAGTAAACCTTTCCGGAAGTAAGGTTCGAGTATTTTGTCAGATCTTCGTCGATGAACCTCTCATAATGCCCAAGATCCAGATCCGTTTCCGCTCCGTCATCCGTCACGTAAACTTCTCCGTGCTGGTAAGGGCTCATAGTGCCCGGATCCACGTTGATATAAGGATCCAGCTTCTGCGCCGTCACCTTAAGCCCTCTCGCCTTCAAAAGCCTTCCGAGGGAAGCAGCGGTTATGCCTTTTCCAAGTCCCGATACCACACCGCCTGTAACAAAAATATACTTAGCCATACATCAACCTCCTGTCTGCGTTTTGGCTAAAAAAGGATCAGCTTTCGCTTAGTCTATATTGCTGTATCCCATAAGATCTCTGTCCACTTCACGGGCGCATCTTCTGCCCTCGGCAATAGCCCATACCACAAGGGACTGCCCTCTGTGCATATCGCCTGCCGTGTACACTCTTTCCCGGGAAGACGCGTAGCTTCCGGGTTCTGTCGCCACATTTGTCCGGCCGTCGACCTTCACTCCAAAGCCCTCCGTAACATAGGCTTCGCTTCCAAGGAACCCTGCCGCTATGAGCACAAGCTGCGCAGGTATCTTTGTTTCGCTGCCTTCAACGGGCTTCATCACTGTCCGCCCGGCCTTTTCGTCAAATACAGGCTCAAGGGAGATCAGCACCAGTTCCTTTAGTGCTCCTTTTTTGTCCTTAACAAACTCTTTAACGGTTGTCTTGTATATTCGCGGATCCGCGCCAAATACTTCTATAGCCTCTTCCTGGCCGTAATCCGTCTTTAATACTCTTGGCCACTCCGGCCAGGGATTTGATTCCGCCCTGATTTCCGGGGGCTTTGGCATCATCTCGATCTGCTTTACGCTCTTTGCGCCAAGCCTGATACATGTCCCGACGCAGTCGTTTCCCGTATCTCCTCCTCCGATGACTACTACATCTTTTCCCTTTGCAAGGTCGGTTGGCACATCCTTAAAATCCGAATCCAAAAGCCTTTTTGTTACCTCCGATAGGAAATCCACCGCAAAGCGGATCCCCTTCGCGTCACGGCCCGGAGCATCGATATTTCGCGGGTTCGATGCTCCGCATGCCAAAATGACGCTGTCGTATGTATCGAGTAGTTCGGAAACGGCTGTGTCTTTCCCGACATCCGCATTGCATATAAAGCGGACGCCGGCCTCCTCCATAAGCTTTACGCGCCTGTCGATCACGGACTTATCAAGCTTCATATTGGGGATCCCGTATCTTAACAGGCCCCCGACCCTGTCCCTTCTCTCATAGACAGTTACTTCATGTCCTCTGCGGTTCAGCGTCTGCGCAGCCGAAAGCCCTGCGGGCCCGCTGCCGACCACTGCCACTCTTTTCCCTGTCCTTACGGCAGGGGGCGCTTCTTTTGTAAGCCCCTGTTCAAAAGCATATTCAATGATCGTTTTTTCGTTTTCCTTTGTGGATACAGGCTCTCCGTTAACACCGCAGGTGCAGGCCGCCTCACAAAGCGCGGGGCAGACCCTGCTCGTAAACTCCGGAAACGGATGTGTTATGCTCAGTCTTTCGTAGGCTTTATCGAGCTTTCCAAGGTAAACCAGGTCGTTTGTCTCCGGCACAAGGTTTTGCAGCGGGCACCCGGAAGCCATCCCGGCGATCATCTTTCCCGCCTGGCAATAGGGCACGCCGCAGTCCATACACCTTGCTGCCTGCTTTCTCTGCTCCTCGAAAGAAAGTGCGCCATGGAATTCTTTAAAATCCTTTATACGTTCTCCTGCAGGCCTTACTTCTCCCTGCACTCTGTCATACTCCAAAAATCCTGTTGTCTTTCCCATCACACACCTCCGACGAAGGTCTTAAATGCTTCGATTTTTGCTGTTTCACTGTCAAATCCGTTCTCTTCGTTCATAAGGATGAGTCTGAGCATTTCCTTGTAATCTGTGGGGATTATCTTTTTGAAGTGACGGACACAGGAATCAAAATCCTCAAGGATCGCCCTGCCCTTTGCGGAGCCTGTGCACTCCACGTGCTCTTCGATCAGCTTTTTAAGTTCTTCCCTGTCGTTCTTGTTTTCCACGTTCTCCATACTTACAAGCTGCTTGTTCAGGTTCTTGTAGAGCTTGTTGTCCTCATCCAGGACATAGGCCACGCCGCCGCTCATACCGGCTGCAAAGTTTTTGCCTGTAGGTCCGAGGATCACCACACAGCCGCCTGTCATATATTCGCAGCCGTGCTCGCCGACTCCCTCCACAACAGCCTTTGCACCGGAGTTTCTGATTGCAAAACGTTCTCCTGCCATCCCGGCTACAAAAGCCTTTCCGGACGTTGCGCCATACAGAGCAACATTGCCTATGATGATATTCTGCGAGGGATCGTACCTGGCTTCCTTTGGCACCTTTACAACAAGTGTACCGCCGGAAAGCCCTTTCCCGAAGTAATCGTTGCTCTCGCCCGTCAGGTTGAGCCTTAAGCCCTTCGGTATGAAAGCGCCGAAGCTCTGCCCGCCGGCACCCTTGCAGTCCACTGTTATGGTGTCCTCTTCAAGACCGTCGGGATAGCGCCTTGTTATCTCTGCTCCGAGCAGTGTTCCAAAGGTCCTGTCCGTATTCTTTACATCTATTTCGATATGGCTCTTTTCCTTCTTATCAAGCGACTTTTTAACTGTCTTTGAAGCAAGGAGCACGCTCTCGTCCGGTGTGGCATCAAGCCTGAAATCAAAACTGCGGGCAGGATCAAAGATCGCCTTGCTCCCGCAGAGCCCTTCCGCTTCGGGAAGAAGTCTGGAAAGATCGAGCTTAGCCGCGTTTCCCTTAACCTCGCGGACCTTCAGAAGATCTGTGCGTCCCACAAGCTCATTGATACTCCTTACACCGAGCTTTGCCATGATCTCTCTGAGTTCCCTTGCGATAAAGAGCATAAAGTTTTCAACGTATTCGGGCTTACCCCTGAAACGCTTCCTGAGCTCCGGATTCTGTGTAGCGATGCCCATAGGACATGTATCCGACTGGCATACACGCATCATAACACAGCCCATAGTTACAAGTGGCGCCGTAGCAAATCCGAACTCCTCGGCTCCGAGGATCGCGGCTATGGCCACATCCCTGCCTGTCATCAGCTTTCCGTCGGTCTCAATGACCACACGGTTCCTTAAGCCGTTGGCAACAAGGGTCTGATGTGTTTCCGCAAGGCCCATTTCCCAGGGCAGACCTGCGTTATGGATTGAGGAAAGCGGCGCTGCGCCTGTTCCTCCGTCATATCCCGAAATGAGGATGACCCCTGCCCCTGCCTTTGCAACGCCGGCAGCGACGGTTCCGACACCTGCCTCCGATACCAGTTTCACCGATATCCTCGCGTCTTTATTGGCATTCTTAAGGTCATATATCAGCTGCGCAAGATCCTCTATGGAATAGATGTCGTGGTGCGGGGGCGGTGAGATAAGGCTCACGCCCGGTGTCGAATGCCTGGTCTTTGCGATCCAGGGGTAAACCTTCTTTCCCGGAAGGTGGCCGCCTTCTCCGGGCTTTGCACCCTGGGCCATCTTTATCTGGAGTTCCTTTGCGCTTATAAGATACTTGCCGGTAACACCGAAGCGCCCGCTTGCGACCTGCTTGATAGCTGAGTTTTTCTCGTTTTCGCAGCCTCCGGTGCTAAGCCTTTCATCGCTTTCGCCGCCCTCACCGCTGTTGGATTTGCCGTGAAGCCTGTTCATGGCTACAGCCAGTGTTTCATGGGCTTCCTGTGAAATGGAACCATAAGACATAGCGCCTGTCTTGAACCGCTTTACGATCTCTTCCTCAGGCTCAACCTCCTCAAGAGGCACTTCCTTATCCGCCGGTACAAAATCCAGCAGCG
>JAGDCQ010000043.1 GCA_017958465.1 Lachnospiraceae bacterium | reverse complement strand
AACGGGGATGCACTGGCAAAACCGAGAAAAGCGAAGATTTGCCAGTGTGTCTGGACAAGCGCAATGCGGGGATGCACTGGCAAAATGGAGAAAAGCGAGGATTTGCCAGTGTGTCCGGACAAGCGCAATGCGGCGATGCACTGGCAAAATGGAGAAAAGCGAGGATTTGCCAGTGCACCCCGGAAAAAGAGACAAAGAGAGACACTGGCAAAACCATGAAAAGCGAGGATTTGCCAGTGCATCCCGCAAAAGCAGGCAAAAGGTAACACTGGCAAAACCGAGAAAAACAAGGATTTGCCAGTGCATCCCGCAAAAGCGGGCAAAAGGTAACACTGGCAAAACAGAGAAAAACAAGGATTTGCCAGTGTCCCCCTCAGAAACAGGTGGGAAAACTGACACCAGGGACGGTTTCTGGTTGTAATTGTCCGGCGACCCTTACCTTGAGATGTCACTTTTTCTTCGGCCGCCGGCTCACTCAGGGAGGCGAGGGGCGCCGGGCGGTGTGCAAACTGATAGGCGTAGCCCTTAGGTTGTTCCAAGCCGAGTAGGGCCCGTGCGTCTTTGACGCTAAGGGCCCGTTTAGCGAGGCGCAGGAAGAACCTTAGTCGCGGAGCCGTTGTTTGCACACCGCCCGGCGACTCTCGCCTTCCGGGGAAGAAACAACAGTAGAAACAAACATAGGTCAGTCCCCCCGGTCGGAAAGCAACCAGCGACCTTTGGTCCAGCGACCTTTGGTCGCTTAGAACCGCCCCCCGGGGTAGGTGCGGTCCCCCGGGTAGGGACCGGGGTTAAAAAAACGCTCCGGCGGGTGCCGGAGCGTTCTGGTCATACTCTGTATTAACTTAGCCGCAAGGAATTACATCATTCCCATTCCGCCTGCGCCCTGGGGCATAGCGGGCTGAGCTTCCTTGATGTTAGCAACTGCCGATTCCGTTGTAAGGAATGTAGAAGCTACGGAAGTAGCGTTCTGAAGAGCTGTCCTTGAAACCTTTGCGGGATCGAGGATGCCGGCCTTAGTCATATCTACGTACTCTTCTGTAAGTGCGTTGAAGCCCATGCCCTCCTTCTGCTCTCTTACCTTGTTTACGATAACTGCGCCCTCAAGGCCTGCGTTGTGAGCAATGCAGAACAGAGGAGCTTCGAGAGCCTTAAGAACGATATTTGCGCCCGTCTTCTCATCACCTTCAAGGTTTGCTGCGCACTCTGCAACCTTCTTGGAAGCGTGGATGAATACAGAACCGCCGCCTGCTACGATACCCTCTTCAACGGCAGCCCTTGTAGCTGCAAGAGCATCCTCCATACGGAGCTTGGATTCCTTCATCTCTGTCTCGGTAGCTGCGCCTACGCGGATAACGGCAACGCCGCCTGCAAGCTTAGCAAGACGCTCCTGAAGTTTTTCTTTATCGAAATCGGATGTTGTCTCTTCGATCTGGGTGCGGATCTGTGCAACACGGGATGCGATCTCGTTCTTGTCGCCGCAGCCGTCAACGATGATGGTGTTTTCCTTTGTAACCTTAACGGACTTAGCGCGTCCAAGCTGCTCCATTGTAGCTTCCTTGAGGTCGAGGCCGAGCTCGTCGGAGATAACCTGGCCACCTGTAAGGATAGCGATATCCTGAAGCATAGCCTTCCTTCTGTCGCCGTAGCCGGGAGCCTTAACACCAACTACCTGGAAGGTTCCGCGGAGCTTGTTGATAACGAGTGTTGTAAGAGCTTCGCCCTCGATATCCTCTGCGATGATGAGGAGCCTTGCGCCGCTCTGAACGATCTTCTCGAGGATAGGAAGGATCTCCTGGATGTTAGAGATCTTCTTGTCTGTGATGAGGATGTAAGGATCGTCAAGAGTTGCCTCCATCTTATCCATATCTGTTGCCATGTATGCGGAAACGTAGCCGCGGTCGAACTGCATACCTTCTACAAGGTCAAGCTCGGTCTTCATGGTCTTGGACTCTTCGATGGTGATAACGCCGTCCTTTGAAACCTTGTCCATAGCGTCCGCAACCATTTCGCCGACACCTTCGTCGCCTGCGGAAATAGCGGCAACTTTAGCGATCTGCTCCTTGCCGGTAACGGGTGAGCTCATAGCCTTGATAGCCTCAACCGCAACGTCTGTAGCCTTCTTCATACCCTTGCGGAGGATGATGGGGTTTGCGCCTGCAGCAAGGTTCTTCATACCTTCGTTGATCATTGCCTGTGCAAGGATGGTAGCTGTTGTGGTACCGTCACCTGCAACGTCGTTTGTCTTTGTGGCAACTTCCTTAACGAGCTGAGCGCCCATGTTTTCAAAAGCGTCCTCAAGCTCGATCTCTTTTGCGATTGTCACACCGTCGTTTGTGATAATGGGTGCGCCGTAGGATTTGTCGAGAACTACGTTCCTGCCCTTAGGTCCGAGTGTTACTTTTACTGTATCAGCAAGCTTGTTAACGCCGGCTGCAAGAGCAACTCTTGCGTCTGCTCCCTGCTTAATATCTTTAGCCATAATATGCCTCCTGTATCCCGAAAAACGGGGAATTATTATTCTTCGATAGTTGCTATGATGTCGCTCTGCTTAACGATGATGTATGTTTCCTCATCAAGCTTTACTTCTGTGCCCGAGTATTTGGTGTAGATGACCTTATCGCCGGGCTTTACAGTCATAACGATCTCTTTGCCGTCTACGACTCCGCCGGGGCCGACTGCGATAACTTCTGCCTGCTGAGGCTTTTCCTTAGCCTGACCGGGAAGAACGATGCCCGATTTGGTTGTCTCTTCTGCGAGAATCTGCTTAAGTACGACTCTGTCGCATAATGGTTTTAACTTCATAATGTGCCTCCATATATTTTGGTTGAACAAAGGGCTGCCGGCATTTTAGGACTTGTGCCCGCACCCTCTTTTATTCGCTAATGGATACTATAATACTGACCTTTTCGTTTGTCAAGAAAAATTTTAGCACTCAATCGAATTGAGTGCTAATAAGTATCGTTGATCCTATTTACTATTAAAAGCCCTTGATCCGGCCGGTTTATTCCACTTCTTCGGAATTCATCTTCAAGATGGTGCGGATCAAGGCATCCCTTGAATTGCCCCAGGGTTTGTCCGCGTTTTTGTAGTCGAATTTATCGACAAAGCCCTGCAGGTCCTCGCGCACGCGACGGATATTTTCAAAATAGATATTGTTGAGCTCGTTCCTGAAGCTCTCTGCGGCAGACGCCGAAAACTCCTTTTTGGCCCTGTCGTAAAGGATGCAGAAATGCTCGAGGCAGAAGCCCTTGGAAGCCTTGAATTTCTTGACAAAAGCGTCGTCGGTGTTATAGAGATAGAATATAGTCGCTATATACCTGTCGAAGGTTTCATCCACCCTCTCGCAGATATAGCAGCTGTTCTTCAGCTTTTCCGCAAAGGCTGTAAGCGCCTCCGGTTTTTCCTTCGAGAAAAGGCCGGCGGGCTTGATGTTTTTCTTTGCAGCCTTGAGAAGCTCCTCGTTTACACGGTCGAAGTGGGACATTTCCATAAGGGCAAGGCCCAGGCGGTTCTGGCGGCCGTAGAGCTTCTTCACATGACGCTTGCAAAAGCCCAGCTTGTTGGTGGCCATGCGGACATCATCCTCCATATAGCTTGGACCGAGCGTGAACTCTATGGCGGCTTCCTCTAAGTTTTTATACATAAGACAAACGGGGCATTCGCAGTCTACGTCGAATGCCTCGTTTACAGGTATAGTGTACAGCTTATCTGACATTATTTCTTCTCTCTCTCTGCCATTATCATATCCCTGATCTCACGGGCCTTGGATTTGATACGTTCGTTTGCGTCCCTTGCGGTGATAACGCGGGAAAGCCAGCGGAGCGCCTCTTCGTCCTTGCCTATGCGGCGTGCAAGATCCGCAACAAGATAAGTGCAGGTGTTTTCATCCATGCCGCACATGGGGAAGAGCTCCTTCATAAAGGCATCCATAAAGCCTTCGTATGCGTTTTTCAGGAACTCGTTTTCCTCCGAGGCCAAAAGAGCGATGGTGTTGGGGAGGTTCGGCGTGTTTGCGGGAAGCGTTTCAGCCTTTCCTCTCAGAAGCCAGGCGGTCTTAAGGCAGGTGTAAGCCTTTTCGCTGAGCTTGGATTTCTTGACTATGGTATTTACAAGGGCAAGCTTGTGCCTTGAGATGGCCTCGTCGTAGGAGTAAACGTCCCCAACGGTATCCACGCCCCTGAAGGACTTGGAGATGTTGGTCATTACAAGCTTTGCCTGTGTTTCCGTCATATAGCCGAAGAAACGGCTTAAAGCCGCGTAGCCGCAGTGCGGGCAGACAACGGCATCATATTTGAGGGAATCCACAAACTGGTAGCGGGGGCGCAGGTCGGTATCCATGGATACAAGCTTAACTTTGCCCGTTTTTACCGTCTTGGATTTAAACTCCTTGCTGCAGACAGGGCAGGTGTAGGTCTTGTCGAAGATAAAATCCGACTCGGTAAGCTTGTGCTCCTCGACTTTTACCTGTGCCTGTGCGGCTTTGGGAGCCGCCTCTTCTTTTTCGTAAACCTTCATGTTCGACAGATTCCCAAGGCCAAAGGCCTCAAGACCCGAAAACAGATCTGCCATAATCCCCTCCATAACGCGGTCCGTGTACAGGAAACCAGACCCTGCCGTCCGACACCGCACATTTGTTATATTGTAACATATTATTGTAAATATATAAAGAACAAAGTTTTAAATATCGGGAAACACCGTCTTTACCGGCAAGAAGGCCTGGGCTTACTTCCCGCAAGAAGGCAGGGGCTTACTTCCCGCAAAACGGAGAAAGTTCTCCCGTGTAGTAAAGGTTCAGCTCGTGGAGTGCCCTTGTGCAGGCGATGTAAAGGATCTGCCTGTCATCCGGCGAGTTGAAATTCTTCTTTGAAACGTCTGCCACGTGAACGGCGTCAAACTCAAGACCTTTTGCAAAATAGAAAGGAGTGATGATAACGCCTGCCGGAAACTCGCAGGTCTCGGCGTCGAACAAAGTGCATTTCATCCTGCCTGAAAGGGCCTCATAAAGTTTTGCGGCTTCCCGCTCCGTGCGTGTCACAACGGCTATAGTGTTATATACTTCTGTCTGCTTTGCTATCGCGGAAGCCATTTTGTCTGCCATATCGTCGAAGTCCGAACACTTTGTAAACTCCGGCGCTTTTCCGTGCCTTTCAAAGAGCTCAGTCTCAGTGTCGTCTATAAGACCTGCGGCAAAGGAGCCTATCTCGTAGGTGGAGCGGTAGCTCTTTTTCAGCTCAAGGAGCTTTACTCCGCGTCCAAGGACCTTCGGGAGCATCTCAAGGATCTGCATGTTCCGCACGTGTGACGTCTGCTGGCGGTCCCCAAGGATCGTCATGGGACAGTCGAAAAGCTCGCGGATCATAGCGTATTGTATAAGGGTGTAATCCTGCATCTCATCGATTATAAGGTGCTTTATGGCACGGTGGCTGCCGCTGCCGAAAAGCAGGAGCTTAAGGAAAAGCATGGGGAAAACATCCTCGTAAGGGATGGGGCCCTCGGCCTTTACTCCCTCAACATTGCAATCTATGCCCTTTTCCGTCAGGGCCTCAAGGAACTCGATGTAGAGCTGCTTTACCTCACGTGTGCGGTAAAGAGACTCAAACCTGTCGCGGATGATCTCTGCCCGGATGGGGTCCATATCCTTGTCTTCCCTTGCTTCCACCTGACCCATCACGTAATCCGCAATGGCGGAAAGGCGCATGAGCACAGGGGTGTCGGGGAAACGCTCAAAGAACATCTCCGCTATCTCGTCGCCTGAAACCTTAACGCCCTTGCTCTGGATATCCCTGAAGTTCACTATATCCGACTCGAGATCGAGCACAAAGCCGTATATTTCCTTAAGGAAGTCGTCGCTCTGCTTGTAGTCGATCATCTCCTTCTTAACCGCAAGGACGCCCTCGGGCTCGTTAAGGAGCATCTCCTCATGGGAAAAACGGCTCTCAAAGGCCGTAATGTCCTTCAGCTCGCGCTCGGCGTATTCGTCGAAGCTCATCTCCACGATGGCCTCCTCCCCGAGCTCCGGGAGAATGCCGGAAATATAGTCGGAGAAGATGGGATTGGGCGTGAGGATCATAACATTGCCGCTGTTCAGCTCCTTACGCTTGTGGTAGAGCAGATACGCGATCCTGTGCATGGCAACTGACGTCTTGCCGGAGCCTGCGGCTCCCTGCACCACAAGGATCCTGTCGCTCTCGTTGCGGATGATGCTGTTCTGCTCCCGCTGGATGGTGGCCACGATGGTCTTCAGCCGCGCGTTTGCGTTGGTGCCAAGCTCGCGCATGAGGATGTCATCGTCTATCTTCATGTCATTTTCGAAGAAATACTCAAGCTTCCCGTTCTTAATGCTGTACTGGAGCTTGTGGGTTATCTCGCCCTCCGTGCGGCCCGCGGGTGCCATGAAAAAGGCCGGCCCCTTGTCGAAATCGTAGAAAAGGCTCGCGATGGGGGCGCGCCAGTCGTAGATAACGGGCAGGAAGGACTTTCCCGCCGTAAAAGAAGCAAGACCGATGTAGTAGGATTCGTCCTCATCCTCGCCTTTGAAGAGGAAATCCACACAGGCAAAGTAGGGCGACTTTAACAGACGTTCGTAGGTCTGGCGCTTGTACATCTTCTCTGCGGCCATATTGATCTCGCTCTGGATCATCTGGCGGTTTGTGAAGTGCTCGTAGCCAAACTCGTCGAACTCACTGATGCTCTCCCAGAAATACTTCTTCATCCCCACGATCTCGTCCTGCTTGTCGGAAAGCTCGACGTTCATGGAGTCTATCTCTTTTTTTATCAGTTCTTTTGTTTCGCTTAATTTCTTAAGCTCTTCCTGTTCCGAATGAGACATTTATCTTCCTCAGTCTTCTTTGCTCTTAACCTCGACAGGCTCAAAAAGAACCCTGAAACGAGGCATTTTCCTCAGTTCGTAATAGTAATCTTTTTCCCAGCCCTCGCCCTGTGCGGGGTCATTCTTACCGGTCGCGGGCGGTGCATAAAGCTTAAAGGTAAAGCTCTCCCGAGCTTCCTTCCCGAAGAAGGCACTCATGCAGTCGATGCACTTTACGCCGGGGGCCTTGTAGAACCACTTGCCGTTCACCTCGAAGATGAAGTTGCCGGAAAGGAGCTCGTCCTCGAAGTAAACCTCGAAGAAGTGCGGATCCGACTCAAGAGGCATTTCAAAGGCTATGCCTTCAGCGTCCTCGGAGCTGCCCCAGCGAAGCTTCACGGGAAGCTCCACAGCCTCCGCGCACTCGTCGGCAGGTGAGAAATACGGGTCATCCAGCATTTCCTCCTTGTAGGCCTTCAGGATGGGCTGCTCGATCCCCACATATTTGTTGTTCGGGTCCTCGATCTCAAGGCCAAGCCTTCCTGCGTCCCTGAACTGGTAGAAGCTGATCCCTTTAAGCCAGCCGTCGTCATTTTTAAGGCGTTCCACAAACTCATGCATCATACGGCACTGGTCGTAGGGGCCGACAACGTCGCCGTCTGCGTTGAACTCTGACATATACATGGGCTTTTCGACCCCGCCGTTAAGCTCCTTAAAACGAAGGAAGCTGAGCTTTGCGGTGTCATAGGTGAAGCCGATGGAGTGGCGGGCGTGGGAGTTTCCGCCTCTTTCCGCCACATCAAAGGGCCAGCCCCAGTGGAGTGCCATGTACTTATCCACTGACCAGATGTCCGCCGCAGGGATGGTTGCGGCAAACTCCTGCTCTTTTGTCATCTCTTTTGCGTCCATGGCCTCGATCCCGCCGATGCAGATGATGGTCTGAACGTTCGGGGCATGCTCCTTTATGGTCCTGCTCGCCCGCACAAAGAAATCGGCAACCTCTTTGTAGCTGCAGCGCTTGTTGAAGGAGAACCAGTCCCCGGTAGCTTCATGGTTGATGCGCAGGATCACACGGCCGTAAGGGCGCAGGTCCTCCGCTATGGCGATAAGATGCTCGTCACTTACATGAGGATCGATGGTGAGGGTGAGGAGCACATCCTGGCCGTGACGGCGCACATCCTGCATCTTCTCGAAGGTCTCACTGTCAGGAGAGCCGTTTAAGCCGCCTGTATAGGGGAAATAGTCGTCGTAGGGATAATCCCAGGCAAACTTCACGTCATCATGGGCGTGGACCACGCTTGCGCGCCCCGGCCACCCCTCGTCCAGCGGATAATAGCAATACATAAGGGTGATGGCTCTGTGGGGACGTCCAAGCTTACCGAGGATGTAGTCCTGGTTTACGTATTCCCCTCTTTCACTGCCATCTCCAAGGTCCAGCGCACATTTCGCAGGTCCCCTGTTCAGTCTGTATATTGGCTCACTCATCTATTTTCCCCCATTCCGAGCACGAGTCTATCTCGTAATCTGTAGTGTAGTTTTTAAGAAACTCAAAGAACTTGTCCATAAGTCCGGGATCGAATACCTTTCCCGAGTCCTCCCGCAGCTTCGCGACGGCTTCGTCCTTCGAGAGGGCGTAGCCGAAAGGCGCGCGGCAAACGTATTTTGAATACTGGGTCGCGATGCGCACAAGCCTTACGGGAAGGGCGATCTGGTCGCCTTTAAGGCCTGCGGGCTTTCCTGTCCCGTCAAAATGCTCGTTCCACTCCATCACAAGGTGGGCGACGGGAGCAGTTTCCTCGAACATCATGGCTATGCGGTGCTCAGTTCCAACGTAATCGTATTTGTCGGCGAGGACATCCGCAACGTGGGACTTTGCGACGCGCAGTACGTCTGAAGGAACGATCAGCATCCCCAGGGGATAAAGCTCCATGAGGCGCTTGACGATGATCCTGTCGCCGCCTTCAAGGCCGCAGTAGTCCGCAAAGGCGTAAGCCCTGTTGCAGCAGGCTACAGCATCATTGAAGTTGAAATGCCCCGTTTCCATAAGGCACTGGCGCAGGGTGTTGAGGATCTTTCCGTCGCACTTCATATCAAGCTTGTTCAGATACATGATATCTTCCGCACGCTTTATGACGTCCTGGAGATTGTCCTTCTTTGTCTCCCTCGTGGCAACGCCGTAAGCAAAGGAAGGCGGGATGCGGGTGCAATAGTCGGTGGCGGTACGCTCCACCACGCGGTGTATGTACTCTTCCGCCTCCTCAAAGGAGGTATCCTCCATGATAACGTAAAACTCATCTCCGCCGCAGCGGCAGCAGTAGTACTTTTCCTTCTTTTCCTCCACCAGGGCTCCGCTTATTATCTGGAGAAGGCAGTCTCCCTCGGCATGGCCGAAGATATCGTTGGAGAGCTTCAGCAGGTTGGCGTCTATAGCGACTATAGAGACCGGGCACACATCTTCTATAACAAGCTCTGTAAGCTTCTTCTCGAAGAAATAGCGGTTATAGAGGTTTGTGAGCATATCGTGCTCGTTGCGCTGCTCAAGCTTTCTTTCGAGCTCCCGGCGGTAAACTATCTCCTGGGTGAGGGCAACGGTTCCAAGCCCCGCCTGGATGGTGGCTGCAAGGGTTTCGGAAAGGAAAGTCACGACTTTATCGAGCTCCGCTTCATCACAGCCCGGCCCCTTCACAAGACAGACTATGGCCCTTACCTCGCCCTCATGGGTAATATTAAACTTTCTGTCCCATTCCACGACGCCGCCCACAACCTTTGTGTCGATGAGGGAAGGCTTGCTCTCGCGGGTAACATCCACACCGTCCGCATCTTTAAGGCATATACCGATGTCGAACAGCTCCGCAAGGGAATCTTGGATCCGCTGAACGGCTTCGACCTTGATTATCTCCTTAAGCTTCAGGGTGGATTGACCGTTGTTTTTTATTTTTAACATAGAGCCTCCTTTTTAGGGGGTTTTTTTCTTTGCCGTCTGTTCGTTCTGCCACTGCTCGTATTCCGCGTCAAGATCCAGGGAGGTTATGATCCTTGGTGCGTCGGGATCCTCCTCCGGTTCCACGGTGAGAGTTATCTCTTCGTCGTCAAAATCGTATTTTGACTTTTTCTTCTCGGGCTTCTTTCCGTGCTTCTTCTCGCGGTCGCGCTCTTTCTTTGTTTTCGCGCGGCCCGTGGCAAGGAAGTTGTTCTCTCCCGTGCGCCAGTTTGAGTTGATCTGGACGTCCACAGCCACAACCTGCTCCGGCTCGTCCGGCCACTGGATCTCCTCTAGATCCTCGGGATCCGGCTCAAGGAGGGAATTCATGCTCTTTTCAAACTTAGTATCGGTGTCGGTATGGGCAGCCTCTCCCATTGCGTGAGGCTCACCCTTTCGTTTCTTGAAGGTCTCGGGGATAACGGTCTCCTGTTCGAAGGCTTTTCCGCTGATGATATCATCGATCCCCTTCATATCCGCGCCGCTCTTTGGCTTTTCGGGACCCTGCTCCTTTTTGTCGCCGCCCTTCTGGATGGCGTCACGGAGCTCCCGCTGCTTTTCAGCTATGGCAAGGCGCCTGTTGTAATCCTCTATGAGCCCGAAGTACTTGTCACCCTGCTGAAGGGCTTTAAGGGTATCCATAAGGTCCTTCTGGTTTTGCTTTATCACTTCAAGGCGCTCGTCGAGGCGTTTTTCCGCCTTTACAAACTCGCTCTTCAAGCCGGCTTTTGCCTCCGTTATCTCGTCGTAGAGCTCGTTTAAGGCGCCGTCCGTGTAAAGGATGGAGGCTGCGTAGATGTCCTCGGCCTGTGTCTGGGCCTCGCGGACTATCTCCATGCCCGTTTCCTCCACTTCACGCTTAGCTCTGGCCTTTGCTGCCGCAGAGGCCTCGTAGTTGTCCATAACCTCCGCAACGGCGATGTTCAGCTGCTCGAGCACGTCAAAAAGCTCGCGCTTCGAGATTATCACCCTGTCTTTGTTGTTTTCGTAGATATCCCCCCGCGATATGAGAATGTGGATCGCGCGAAGGATCTTTTCTATGTTTTCGGGCATTTCTTTATGCCTCCGGTCTTGATTTTTCCTGACGATCCCCGCCTCCGCGCTTCAGGAGAAGCTCCTTAAGCTCCAGGGACGAGAAGGAATAGGTTGTATTGCAGAAGCTGCAGCGGATCTCGGCAGCTCCTTCTTTTATGAGGTCTGAAAGGTCTTCGCGGGAAAGCGTCGAGAGCGCGGCGGAGATCCTTTCTTTCGAGCACATGCACTTGAAACAGCAGGGGATCACGTCGTTTATCTCAAGGTCCATATCCGAGAGGAACTGCTTTAAGATATCGGCAGGCGCAAGGCCGGAATCCAGAAGCTTTGTAACGGAGCTGACGCCCTTGAGCTTTTCCTCAAGGCGAAGGGCCGTTTCCTGATCTGCCCCGGGCATGAGCTGGAGCATAAAGCCTCCGGCGCACCTTACGGTGTTGTCTTTATTCATGAGGACCCCAAGGCCGATCCCTGAAGGGGTCTGCTCGCTTACAGAATAGTAATAGGCCAGGTCTTCCGCGATCTCACCCGTAACAAGCTCAACCGTGCCGGAATAGGGCTCCTTTAAGCCAAGGTCCCTGATGACCGTAAGGGATCCGTAGCCTATGGCACCGCCCACATCCAGCTTTCCGAGAGCGTTTGGCGGGTTTACAAAGGACGGATTGTTCACGTAGCCTTTTACCTCAGCCTTTGAGTTTGCTGTTACCGTAATGCCTCCAAGAGGGCCGTCGCCCTTTATCTGGAGGGTCAAAAGGTCGTTTTCGCCCTTCATCATACTGCCCATCACGGCGCCGGCCGTGAGAAGGCGCCCAAGCGCCGCTGTAGCCACCGGACTAGTGTTGTGATGCTGTCTTGCTGTTTCAACTGTTTCACGCGTTGTGGCGGCAAAGGCTCTTATCATGCCTCCCGCTGCCGTCGCGCGCACTATGTAATCTGTCATCATTCGTAATGCTTTCCGGGGCAGAACTTCTCCCGCGCCACCACAGTGATGCGCTTAGAGTCCGGGGTTGCGGGTGCTTCGCCGTAATCGTCAAAGGCGCCCTCAAACTCAAGTCCTGCGTCCTCTATCAGTTTTTTTATTGTTTCAAGGGTGTAGCCGCGCTGGATATGGAGCTCCTCAAAGCGCCTGTAGGCCTCGCCCTCTTTTGCGTAGACTGTAAGGAAATAGCTGTTTTTCCCTGTTTTTTTATCGTATTCGTTTTCCCAGATAAAGCTGGCGTCCTCGTAATTGGCCGCAAAGGTGTTGTTTGCGAGGATGTCGCGGTAGTAGTGCTCCGTGTGGAAATCGAAAACAAAAAGACCGCGGGGCTCAAGGTAGTTGTTCACAAGCCGGAACACCCTCTTTAAGTCCCTCATATCCGTGATGTAATTGACACAGTCGCAGGCTGATACTATGGTCCCTACGGTGCCAAAAAGCTCAAACTCCCGCATATCCTGGCAAAGGTAAAGGGTTGAAGTCACGTCGTCCTTCTCCTTTGCGATATCTAACATCTCGGGGGAAACATCCACACCTATCATGTCGAAGCCCCTTTTTGCAAGGAGGCGCGTCAGGCGTCCCGTGCCGCAGCCCAGGTCGCAGGCCAGCTTTGAGCGGATCCCGCTCTGCCTGTACTTTGCGGTCACAAAGTCCGCCCACTTTTTGTAGGGGATATCGTTCATAAAGCTGTCGTAAACAGCCGCAAAGGAAGTATATGTATCATTCATGGTTTTATCACTCCGCAAGCTCTGCGTAAACAGGCTTTAAGGCCGGATACATAAGGCGGAAGTTGCGGTATTTCTCTTCGTATTTTGCGACGAGGGAAGGATCCTGCTCCGTTGTCTGCGTAACGCGGATAAGCTTTGCAGCCGCTTCTTCGCAGCTTTCGAAGGCTCCGCAGCCCACTGCCGCAAGGATTGCCGCGCCAAAGCCCGGGCCCTCCTCACTGTTTATTGTGTCGACCTTAACGTCCATAACGTTTGCGATGATCTTTCGCCAGAGCGGGCTCTTTGCGCCGCCGCCGATAAGGCGCACGCGTGTGATCTTTAAGCCCTGTGACCGTGCGATCTCAAGCGCATCCCTGAGCGCAAAGGCAACGCCTTCAAGGACAGCCAGCGTCATATCGGAACGGGTTGTATCCATTGTCATGCCGATAAAAGCCGCGCGGGCCTTGGGATCGTTGTGCGGTGTGCGCTCTCCCATGAGGTACGGGAGGTAGTAAACGTTGTTTTCACCGAGTTTATCTATGCCTGCCTGCTCTGCTGCGTAATCGGAAGTCCCGATGATATCGTCCATCCACCACTTGTTGGATGAAGCGGCGGAAAGCATGCACCCGAGAAGGTGGTACTTGCCGTTGGCGTGGGCAAAGGAATGGAGGGCGTTGGCGCTGTCCACGGAAAACCTGTCGGAAGCTATGAAAACTGTGCCCGATGTGCCAAGGGAAATGCTGCACATCCCGTCTTCAAGCGTGCCCGTGCCTACTGCGCCCGCTGCGTTGTCGCCGGCTCCGGCTATGACTTTGACGGTTTCCGGAAGGCCAAGCTCCAGCGAGGTTGCCTTCGAGATACAGCCAACAACTGCGCTGCTTTCGAAGATTATGGGAAGCTGGGACTCGGAGATGCCGACGATATCGAGCATTTCCTTGGACCAGCGTTTATTCTCAACATCCATAAGGAGCATGCCCGATGCGTCCGAAACGTCCGTGCAGTGGACCCCGGTGAGGCAATAGGCGATATAGTCCTTCGGGAGCATTATCCTGTGGATCTTTTTGAAGATCTCGGGCTCGTTTTTCTTTACCCAGAGGAGCTTAGGGGCGGTAAAGCCCGTAAGTGCCATATTTGCGGTGTATTTTGAGATCTTTTCGCGACCGATGGTGTTGTTTAAGTAGTCGCACTCTTCCCCTGTGCGGCCGTCGTTCCAGAGGATGGCGGGGCGCAGGACGTTGTCCTCGGGATCAAGGATCACAAGGCCGTGCATCTGGCCTCCGAAGCTTATGCCGCAGACATCATTCCTGTCCTCGTAGCGGAGAAGGTCCTTGATGCCCGCTTTAACGGCGTTCCACCAGTCTTTCGGATTTTGTTCCGACCAGCCGGGATGCGGGAAAGAGATGGGGTATTCGTTTGAAACTATATTCCTGATCTCGCCCTTTTCATTCATAAGCACGAGTTTTACGGCAGATGTGCCAAGATCGATTCCGATGAAAAGCATAACAGACCTCCGAATGGGTAATATAAAAAACCGAGGACACATATACTCGATATGTGTCCTCTTAATATACCAAAAAAACAGGCTTTTGTCAATGAAACCAGTGGATCTGCGGGGTTTTTTATAAACTTATCAGGCAATTGTTTTCGAAGGAATAAATAAGCCGTTCCTTTACCTTAAGCCCGCGCACTCTGGAAACTGCTTCGGAGTAGAGCTCGAGCTGGCGCAGATACCGCTCTTTGATGGCCTCGGGGCTTGCTTTATCTGTCTTGTAGTCCACAAGCACAGCCTCGCCATCCTCCTCAAAATATGCGTCGATCACGCCCTGGATGAGGTTGAGGTCGTCCTCTGTGCCGCCCTCTGCCTGAAGACCGATGGTGAAAGCCTGCTCCCGGAAGAGCTTTCCGGCCTTCTTGGCCTTTGACATCCTCTCAAAGAGCTCTGTCTTCATGAAATCCGCAACAGCTTCGCAGTAAACTAGCTCTGCTTCGCCTGCTGCCAGCAAACCTTTAGATTCGCACTCCTTTGCAAAGGCTTCTGTTTCCTGTAAAGACAATGGTTTTTCAAACGGTAGGAGCTCCATTACGCGGTGGGTCGCAGTACCGCGTTTTGCTGCAGTCTTGAGATCGGTTTTCGCGGAAGAGGAAGGCTCACGGCTCGTTTTCCCTGCGGCGGCAAACTGAGGCTTTGTTTTTCCGGGATCGGCAAGCCACCCGGCTTTTGCGCCCCTGTCGTAATCATCTTCCGGCGCAAGATCGAGCCTGAATCCGTTTTCATGTTTAAGCTCTGAAACGGAGTGTTTAACAGCGGCTGTGGTGAACTTTTTGAAGGGGTAAACAAAATCTGCCGCTTTTTTCAGGGCAAAAAGCTCCTCTTCCTGATCCTTGGAGACGGGCACCCTGCCCTCAAGTACGTCTGCTGCGAATTTCTTTGCTTCCTCGGTCTTTTCGCCGCGAACGGCAACGTTTATAAGCTTTCCGTGGCCCGGAACAATTGAAATATCCCAGTCCACTGTGTTTCCTGTAGTGGAAGAAACCAGGCGTTTCCTGACCTTAAGAGGGTCAAAAGTGTGGAAATCCCCCTCGGCAGGCTCCTTGTAAGCCTCGTTCAGCTCCTTTGCAAAGTCCTTTAACCGGCCTGTAAGGTCCTCATCCCTGAAAAGCGCCCCCTTAATGAAATCAAAAAAGCACTGGGAAGACATAAGGTCCACATAGCTCATTTCCGGGACTTCAAGAGGCTCCGGGATCTTTTTCTCAATATCGTCGCAGGCGCCTATAAGGACAAGCTTTTCGCGTGCTCTTGTTACTGCGACGTAAAGGACTCTCAGCTCCTCTGCTACGGATTCAGCCTTTAAGCACTCTGAGAAATAGCTTTTCCGCAGGGTCTTTGTCTTTGTGCGCCGCTCATAGTCCACGTGGTCTAAAGAGGGGCCAAACTTCGGGTGGACAACAAGAGTCGCCTTTCTGTCGGAATCGTTCCTGCCCTTGAAGATCTGCGGGATGATCACCACCGGGTACTCGAGACCCTTGCTGTGGTGGATGGTCATGATCTGAACTGCGTCGGAAGTGTTTTCAGCACTTGCTTCTCCGAAATCCACATTCTGCTCGTCACAGTTGTCAAGGTAGGCCAGGAACTCCGAGAGCCCGGCGCTTCCCGTCTTTTCGAAATCCACAGCCTGCTCCCTGAAAAAGTCCAGGTTGGCTGCGCGCCTTCCGCCGGCAGGCATTCCCAGGACAAGCCTGTAAAGACCCGTTACATCGTAAACTTCATCTAAGAGCCGGGTAACGGGAAGGATCCCGGAACGGAGCTTTAAGAAGTTATATTTCTTTAAGAAATCCACAATGGGTTCCGGCACAGGCTTCCCTTCGGAAAGAGCTGCGAGGATGTCGTCATAAAGAAAACCGTTCTTTGAGACCAGTCTTCCAAGCTCCTCATTTGATGCCTTCACGAGGGGAGAAAGAAGTACCTGCGCAAAAGGGATATCCTGCCTTGGATTTACAAGACACCTCAAAAAGTTAATTGCTGTTTTAATTTCTCCCGTTTCAAAGAAGCCTTTTTTTACATTTGCTGTAACAGGGATGCCTTCATCCGACAAGACAGTTGTAAATTTCTCTGCCCATTCGGTTGTAGACCGTAATAGAATAGCAATGTCAGAATAGCGCACTTTTTCGTAAACCTTGTCGTGCATTACACGAAAGTCTGAATCCGGAGAAGTGATCTTTTTTATGTACTCAGCTGTAGAATAAGCCTCCTGGTAATAATTGTCGTTCTCGGCCGAGTCCTGCATGTCCTTTTTAACCAAAATTAATTCAGGATTAAACTTTTCGTTTTCTACATCTGTATACTCAGAGTTCCCGACATACAGTGCAGCCTCCTTGTCATACTCTATCCCGCCGAAGGATTTATGCATGCACCACTCGAAGATGATATTGGAACCGTCAAGGACCTGCTGTCTGCTCCTGAAGTTTTTCCTGAGGATTATCTTCCTGTAAAGGCCATCATCCGGGTAAGTATCGTACTTTTCCATGAAAAGCTCGGGTTTTGCCTGTCTGAAACGATATATACTCTGCTTCACATCACCCACCATAAAGATGTTGGGCTCTCCTTCTGGGTGATCCGCAGTGATCAGGTTCTTTTTGGAGATGGCGTTCAGGATGCACTCCTGCAGAAGGTTGCTGTCCTGGTACTCATCCACTATGATATAGTCGTACCTTTCCCTCAGGCTTTCTGCCGCAGGGGTAAGGGTCAAATGCTCCGGATCGTCGGAAACAAGGATATAAAGGGCCATATGCTCTATATCGCTGAAAGTGTATATCCCAAGCTCCTTTTTAAGCTTCATGAGCCTTTCAGAGAACTCCTCCGTAAGGTCCGTGAGGGTCAAAAGGTGCCCAAAGACCGATCGGTCGGAAGCGATGAGATCCTCAAGAGACACCGGGAAAAATGTGGATGAGAGCTTTTCAAACTCTTTCTTTGCCTTGTCTCTGTCAGCTTTTGCTTTCGCCTTAAGCTCCGGTGAGCCATCTCGCTTACCGGAGAGCTTTGCAAAGTTCACAGCCTTCATCTTTTCATGCAGGGCGCTGTAGGTTTCGGCCTTAAGAAGGCTCCTGTAATACTCAAGGTCGCTGTTTAAGGCTTCAAGGTACTGTTCGGGCCCTTCCGGCAGGAGCGCAGTCTCCACAGCCGCCTGAATAAGCTCTATAAAGCCCTTTATATGGGCTTTGGATTTTTGAAGGATATCTTTTGCAAAGCCGGAGGCGTCAAGCTCCTCTACGCTTTCAAAGCAGCCGCTCTTCAAGCACTCCCGCAGCCAGTACATAGGGTAGGGGTTGCTTTCTGCGGCGTTGTAAAGGGTAAGCACCAGCTCTTCGAGCCTGCTGTCCTGCTTGTTCCCCGATGCATAGCAATTGGAAAGGGCGATAAACGCTTCATCCTTTGCGGCGTAATGCTCCTCAATTATCGCTTTGAGCGTATCTGTCTGCATCCGGGCGGTTTCTGCCTCGTCCGCTATCCTGAAGGACGGATCAAGATCGATAACATGGAAGTATTCATGAACGATCTGGTTGCAGAAGCTGTCTATTGTAGCGATGGTGGCGTTGTTTATGAGGGTTGCCTGCCTTCGCATGTGAGTGTCAAAAGGGTTGTCCTTTACGTAGTCCGAGATCTTTTTCCCGATCCTGTCACGCATCTCTGCCGCGGCTGCGCGCGTAAAGGTAACGATCAGCAGCCTGTCCACGTCGAATCCCGCTTTTTCGTCCAGAAGGAGTTTCAAAACGCGCTCCGAAAGGACGGCAGTCTTTCCCGAGCCTGCGGCTGCGGCTACAAGCAGGTTGCCGTCTTTGTGGTTTATTACTTTTAATTGTTCATCTGTCCAGGAAGTAGCCATAATCCCTCTTCTTTGCCTGTGTTAATTCATCTTTGCCTGTGTTAATTCTTCTTTGCCGGCATTAGTCTTTGCCTGTTTTTATTCATCGTCGTCCTGCGGACCTTTTGCTATTATCCTCTCGCGTTTTCCCGAAAGGGGTCCAAAAGCGCACATATCCTTAAAGTCGCAGAAGGTGCAGGCCCGCGTAGCCTTGTAACGGGCGGGGTTTGCGGAAGCTGCGCCGCTCTTTATGTCTTTTACGTACTGCTGGGCCTTTTCCGTAAGCAGGGCTGTTATCTCCTCGAAACGCTCACGGGTCCAGACCGCAGAATACGAACTGTATTTTCCTTCTTTTGTGGTAGCGACCGGGATCCTGTCCGTTGTGACACCGGGCTTAAGCTCAGTATTTGTGCCCTCTTCCGGCGTAAATTCATTATCAAGCCTGATGACCACCTCCGGCTCTCCGTTTACCCTGCCGCTTGGCCTCAGTTCCTTGTTTATTGCGGCTTCAGGGTCTTCTGTGTCGTCCACGATTGGGTCGTTGATATGGTAGTAGAAAATAGCGCCCGGCACAAACTCTTTGTCGGGATATCCGGCCTTTACAAGCGCCTCGGCTGCTGCGGCATAAATGCCAAGCTGGAGCTGGAGCCCGGCCTCAAGCATGCCGTCGTCCACTTTGTGCTCGGAGGACTTGTAATCCACGACTTTTATATAGAGCTTCCCGCCGTCCTCGCAAACATCTATGCGGTCGAAACGCCCTGTAAGCTTAAGGTCCCCCTTTTCTATGCTGAAGGACTCCTCAAGCCAGGCAGGCACAAAGCTCCCGCCCTCAAGCTGGTGGACGGTTGTCAGCATGGTGCGAAGGCAGGCGCTCCTTACCAGGTCGAAGATGTGCACATTGCGGGAGGAATCGGTCATCATGCCGTTTTCGTATTCAGAAAGCACCTTCTTTGCGGCAGAGTCCACAAGCTCCCTGCAATCCTCCGGAGTGAGAGTCCTGAAATCCCGTTTTTCTTCGATCACCTGCTTCCCGCAGAGTTCCACAATGTTGTGGCAAAGGTTGCCGATGTCGAAGGAATGGATCTTGTATTCCTTCCTGTCAGAAAGGCCGAGGCCGTAATCCAAAAAGTGCCTCAGATTGCAGCCCGCAAACTCCTCCAGACGTGAAATACTCGAGAAAAAGTCGCCGTACAGGCGCTTTGCGGTATCTGCCTCTATCTGCTGTTCCCTGGACTTGTAGAAAACGGAGGAAAGCAGGCTTTCCCGCTCACTTTCCGATACGTGTACAGCTCCCGAGAGAAGGGCTGCTTCACGCTTAAGGGTATCCGACCATGCGCCGTTTTCAAGGGCGTCCGCACGGTAATCCCGCAGGATCTCAGTAAGCCTTGTCCTGCCGTTGTCTGCAAGAAGCCTGTATTCGGGCGCAGTCTCACCTGCCGTGTGGCGCACCTCAAGACCCTCATACATCCGCTTTAAGAGCCCCACAAGGTAGGAAGGCATAAGCTTACCGTCTTTCGGATCGTTCTCGGAAAAGCTCACGCAAAGCGACTCTGAGGGTTTTGTAAGGTTCTGATACAGGTAAAACTCCTCCGTATAAGCCTTCTCGCGAAGGGTTGGAGAAAGCTCGAAGCCGTTTTCCGCAAAGAAGGCACGGTCGGAATCCGAGATTATTCCGGAACCCGAGGCCGCAGCAGGAATAACACCTTCGTTCACACCTATAAAGAACAGCTTCTTTATATCGCCAAAGCGGCTCCTCTCCACATCGCCCACAAGCATGCAGTCCATGCTCTGGGGAAGAAGGCCCACCTTTGTCTCCTCAAATCCGAGGTCTAAAAGCTCGGCAAAATCCTTAAGGGGGATGATCTCGTCTCCTATAAGGCCCTGCATACGGGCAAATATCTCCTCTACGCGCCCGAGGATCTGTGCGTATTCCGAGATAAGGAGCGGATCCTTCGCGCAAATGGCGCTGTACTCTCCGGCAAAGCTTTCAAGGTCCCCGCAGAGCTCATCAAGCCTCTGTTCCACTTCCTCCGATACAAGGAAGGCACGCAGAGCCTCTATTTTAGCGGAAACCGTTGTTTTACCTTCAAGGATGCCTGTGTAGGTGAAGACGCGGGTAAAAACGTTTTCCCTCGCGGCATTGACCGTCTTAAGGTCCGGTGTATGGGGGCGTTTCCAGGTTTTAGTCCACTCTTTTCCCCAGGCGCCGCTCCCACGGATGCCGGTTGCAAAAATGTAATTGTCGAGAGCATCTTTTGCAAAGTCGTCTATCTTGAAAAGCCTGCAGGAAAGCAGCCTTGTCATGGTCCCGTAGTCTGCTCCGTACAGGGCAACATCAGTAACGGCGCGAAGCAGCTCCACAACGGGGTTTGACATGATCCCGCGCCTGAAATCCAGGAAAGCCGGGATCCCGGCCTTTTCAAACTCCCTTGAAAGGACAGGCGCGTACTGGTCCATAGCTCCCGTTATAACAGCCATATCCCGGTATCGGAGCCCTTCGTGAAGGGAAGCATTTATCTCACAGCAGAGCGCCTTTACTTCCGCAACAGGGTTTCTTGCGGACTTTATGACAACAGGGCAGGCGGCAGGAACAGCGTCCTCTTTTGCCCTTGCCCCACTCATCCTAGAGTTGATGAAAAGCCTCTTTTCAAAGCCTGCCATGGCAGGGGAACCCTGAAACCTTGGGTTAACTTTGTCTTTTGGCAAGAACACGGCAGGCTCCTCTTCGCAGCCTGCGTCGGCGGCTATACGCCTTAAGTTTTCCATGGTCTTAAAGCTCAGGTAAAAGAGGTCGTGTTTGTCCGGCTTTTTCCCTGCTTCCAGAGGGTCCATGGTTATAGTGATATATACTTTTTCACAGGTGGAGAGAAGGGCCGAAAGCAGCCTGTACTGGGAAGGAGTGAAGCCTGTGTAGCCGTCGAGGGCGATGGTCGCTCCCTTAAGGATCTTGGACTCGTAAACCGCGTCCGCAAGGAGGTCGTAGACTTCCTCAGGAGCTATAAAGCGGTCCGAAATGTATTTTTTGAAGCCTTCGTAGCATACAGCAACGTCGTGGAGCTTTTTCTGAAGGAGCTGTCTGCTCTTCGGAGCGGTAGCCAGAAGTTCCTGCATAGCCGAAAGCCGCTCACTGTCTATACCGTACTGCATAAGCTCCGAGATCACGGATTTCATCTCGATACAAAAGCCCCTGCGGCCCGCATTTGCCGCAAAATACACAAGCTCCCCCGCATGTTCCTTTAGCACACGCTTTACGACAAGGGTCTTGCCGGCGTCGTCTAAGGCAACCTTTGGGTCCCTGCCGGTTTCCGCAAAGATCCTGTGGGAAAGGCGCATAAAACTAAGAGCATCGATATTCATGATGCCCTTCTTAGGGTGCAGTCTTACCAGGTTTTTCTGAGCTTCAAGGCTTGCCTGTTCAGGCACGAGAACAAAGAATTGTTTTTCCGGATGCTCTATGGAAGCATCTATTATACTGTCGTAGACGAAGCGCGTTTTCCCCGCGCCCGAAGACCCGATCACAAATTGAAACATAGCCCCCTCCGAAACAAAAAAAATCCCAAAGTGCCGTTCCCCGTACTTTGACGCCCAGCAAAATTAAAGCCAGGTGGGCGACCTCATGTACGCTTCAGAAGTCCCCTCGAGAGGGCGTGTCTTCCACGGACAAATTCGGAAGCCCTTATTATCGTTGTAGGTTCAAAATAACGGAGTTGTCGTACACCCCAGGACTGATTATATTATACCAAGTTAACGGCCAAGATGCAACCCGCGACTTTTTTTTAACAATTCACGCAAAAGCTATTTAAAAGCCTGTTTTTTTATGTTATTCTTTCATCACAATAAATTTTCAAAACGCGGAGGGTTTATGAAAACAACATTTTTAACTGCAACCGGCGATCTCCAACTGATCATCATCATTGGCGCCATCGTCCTTGTGGCACTGCTCGTCATCATACTGGCGACAGGCTACGTCAAAGCTTCCACCGATGAGGCTTTCATCATCACAGGTCTCCACAAAGAGCCCAGATACCTGATCGGCCGTGCGGGCGTAAAGATCCCTTTCTTTGAAAAGAAGGACGTCTTAAAGCTCCAGCTGATCCCCATCGATGTAAAGACAAGTTCCGCAGTTCCCACAGCGGACTACATCAACATCAACGTGGACGCGACAGTTAACGTGCAGATCGGCCACACCCCTGATCTTTTGAAGAAGGGCGCAAGGAACTTCCTTAACAAGAAGCCCGAGTACATCGCAGCCGTTGCGCGCGAAGTGCTCGAAGGTAACGTTCGTGAGATCGTCGGCAAGATGCACCTTGAAGAGATGGTTTCCGACCGTCAGAAGTTCGCAAATCTCGTAAAAGAGAACGCAGATCCCGACCTTGAGGCTATGGGCCTTGTGATCACAAGTTTCAATGTCCAGAACTTTATGGACGATCAGTCCGTTATCGATAACCTCGGTGTTGACAACGTTGTAAGGATCCAGAAGTCCGCTGCCATCTCCCGTGCGGAGTCCGAGCGCGATATCAAGGTTGCGCAGGCCCGTGCCGACAAAGAGGCAAACGACGCGCAGGTTGAGTCCCAGACAGCTATCGCAATGCGCCAGACCGAGCTTTCCATCAAGCAGTCCGAACTTAAGTTAAAGGCCGACACCAAGCAGGCTGAGGCCGATGCAGCTTACCAGATCCAGCAGGAAGAGCAGCGTAAGACCATCGAAGTTACACGTACAAACGCTGATATCGCCCGCCAGGAGCGCGAGGTTGAGCTGAAGCAGAAACAGGCAGATGTTGCTGAGCAGGCCCTGAACGCAGAGATCCGCAAGAAAGCGGACGCCGAGAAGTATCGTCGTCAGCAGGAAGCAGATGCAGCGCTCATCGAGCGTCAGCGTGAAGCAGAAGCTAAGAAGTACGAGGCAGAGCGTGAGGCCGAGGCTAAGAAGGCTCAGGCAGACGCAGATATGTACCGCAAGCAGAAAGAAGCCGAAGGTATCGCAGCTGTGGGCCGTGCAGAGGCTGAGGCTATCCAGGCCAAAGGTCTTGCAGAGGCTGAGGCTATGGAGAAGAAGGCAGAGGCTTACGCGAAGTACAACAATGCAGCCGTTACCGAGATGATCATCAAGGAGCTGCCTAACATCGCAAGAGAAGTTGCCGCTCCTATCGCTTCCATCGACAAGATCACCGTTATCGACGGCGGCGGCTCAGATACCGGCGTCGGCAGCGTAGGCGGCTACACACCGGCTGTTATGGCAAAGGTTTTTGAGTCCGTAAAAGAAACAACAGGTTTTGACCTTACAGAGATCATGAAGGGTTATACTTATGATGCTAAGGTTAACCACAACATCAACGTGACAGGGCTGAACGATCAGAAGTAATACGATCTGAGCGATCAGGACCGATCCGCCTGTAAAGATCCGCACTGCCGCAGGGCAGTGATTAAAAAAAGCAACTGCTGAGCGGCAGTTGCTTTTTTATTATCTGTATAGCTGTCAGGGTGCAGGGGTCGGCGAAGGCGAAGGTGACGGCTCTGCCTCGGGCTCGCCGTAGGTT
>JAGDCQ010000042.1 GCA_017958465.1 Lachnospiraceae bacterium | reverse complement strand
GGGTGTCAAGCACATATGTGATCTTGTGGAACTGATGGTCGTACATATTCTGTTCGTAGGTGAGGATGGCTTCCCTGCACTCCTCGATGAAGCTTTCGGAAACAGGGCGATCCGGGTACTTTCCGTCAAAGTTCTTCTGCAGAGTGTAGAAGCAGGAACGGACGATACGGTTGAACACGTTTGTAAGGAGGTTGCCGTCCTTGAGTACGGGATCCGCACCCTGGCGCTCTTCTTCTGGCAGGTAAACCTGGGGATCGAAGCTTACGCTCTTGTTTGCAAGGCCAAGGCTTAAGAAGTGCATACGCATCTGCTCGGCGGTGTAGAAATCCAGCAGGTCTGCAGCCATGGGCGGTTTAACGGAGCCGCTGGAGCTTGCCTTTTTATTCATGAACAGGATGTGGTTGTTGGGGATGAGGAATGTCCTCTTGAGGCCCAGTGCGTCCCACATAGCCTGCTGCGCGATACCGTAGAAGTAGATATTGTCCTGGCCGATGAACTGGAAGACGGTGGCGTCATCATCGTTCCACCACTTTTTCCACTCGTTTTCATCGAAGCCCTTGCTTTCAAGGTATGTCTTTGTAAAGGATACGGGAGCCCACAGGGATTCCGGCCAAACCCAGAAGGTAAGGCCTTTTACGTCCTCTGCTTCGGGGAAAGGAACACCCCATTCGATATTTCCGGAAAGACGGAACGGAACGAGGGTCTTACCCGTCCTGCAGTTGATGTCGAGCTCCGAGAGCACCTCACGGGCTTTTTCACGGTCTTCAAGAGTTTTGAAGACAAAGGTATAGGAATTCTTGTTGTCGTCGATGATATCGTGCTCGGGGAAGCGGGCGCGGAGCGCATCAAGATCCTCTATGAGCTTCTTCTGGACGTAGATGTAGGGCGGCTTTAAGAACTCTTCGATGGTGTTGAGCATGTATTTCCTGGCGTTTGAGTTCTTGCGGAGATCGTCCACCATCTCCTGCATCTCCTCTGTGCATTTTTCAAGGGAGAAGTACCAGTTGGTAACGTTGCGCACCTCAGGTGTGAGGCCGGAGAGAGTACTCTTGGGATCTATCAGCTCTTCGGGCATGTATTGGTGGCCAAGGTCGCACTCGTCGGCATAGCCTTTTTCGGACTGGCAGCCCTGGATGGGGCACTTGCCGATAACCTGACGCCCGTTCAGGAGGACCTTGAACTTGGGGTCATAGAACTGGGGAGTGCTGAGCTTTTCGAGGGTCCCGGCCTTGTACAGACCGTTGAAAACGTCTGCGGAAACCTCGTTGTGGATCTCGGAAGCGCGTCCGAGGGCGGAAGCGCCGTAGAGGTTCAGGCTCACCTCGTAGCGGTTAAGGGTATCCTTCTGGGAAAGGTGGTTCTTCTCCACATATTCTTTGATAGTTCCGGTGAAAGCGCCGCTTTCCTTGGCCTTCCTGTAGCTCTCAAGGATAGGGGATCCATAGCAGTCGGTACCGGAAACGAAGATGACGTTATCCTCGCCGATCCTGTCGCGCAAGAACCTGGCAAAAGTGTCTGCGTGTACAAACACTCCGCCTATGTGTCCGAAATGCAGCTCTTTGTTGCCGTAGGGCATTCCTGCCGTTATGACTGCTCGCTTCGGGAATTTGGGACGCTCTCTGTCTTTTTTGAAATTGTCCATATTGATCCTTTCGTTCATACAATTCAAGCGTAAAAAAAACACGCGAAAATATGGATTTTATTTTTAAGTTATGATATATTTTACTCAGAGGAACGAACCTTGTCAATGTATAGAATGAAAAGGTTTTCGCCCCTATTTGTATATAAAAAAACTGACAACAAATTTTCTTCGTTTTAATTGAATAATTTATTTAAATTTCACAAAAGCCCCTTGACATTACTGGGGCTTTTTGTTAATATGCTTATATGAGTATAGTATGGGTTAGATTCGAATTGTGTTTAATTTTTGTTGGATATTTTACTTGATCTGATTGGGTTTAGATACAAACTGGGATTAATGGAAGAAGGTAATCTATGAAAAAGGCAGGATGGCTTGTAGGCGCCCTTGCAGGTGCCGTTGCGCTCCTCGGTGCATTCGGACCGACAAAAGTGAGCGCTGAAGAAATGAATATTATCGGACTCTCGGACGAAATGTATCGTCTTTATGTGTCCGCAAACAATGAGCTGGACGTTATCTCGCCGGAATACGTCGACGAGACTGTGGAGAATACCACTATCTTCACCGTAGGTGATGATTCATTCTTGCTTTCGCAATTTGTTTATGTCAATATCGACAACGGTTACGCGAACGTAAGGACAGGCCCCTCCACTGAGTATCCGTCCATCGGGCGTGTTTACGGCGGTGCCGTAGCAATGGCGGTTGGTTCTGCGAACGGATGGACAAAGCTTGTTTCCGGAAACGTTGAAGGCTATGTCCTTTCGGATTTCCTTCTTGAAGGACAGGCAGGCGTAGACAAAGCAAACAAGCGTTATGAGACAAAAGCAAGGGTTTTAAGTACAACCCTTAACCTCAGGAAATCAGCTTCTGTTAACAGTGCGGTTGTTCACCAGCTTCCGGGGTATTGTGAAG
>JAGDCQ010000041.1 GCA_017958465.1 Lachnospiraceae bacterium | reverse complement strand
TGCCTACCCAGGATACCCACGGCCGAGTTGCAGCATTCGAAGTAATGCACGCCACATCGGCTATCAAGAACCTTATCCGCGAGGCCAAGACCCACCAGATCGACTCTGTCCTCCAGACGAGCAGGAAACTTGGCATGCAGACTATGGATGACGCCATCTACGATCTGTATCTTAAGCGCAGGATAAGCGCGGAAACAGCCCTTAACTTCGCACAGGATCCGTACATCCTCGAAAAGAAGCTGTTCTGATAATGTTTTGGAAACAAAAAAGGACCTCCAATGAGATCCTTGCCTGCGGATAGTGGGATTTGAACCCACACAGGTCGCCCTGGCAGATTTTGAGTCTGCTGCGTCTGCCGTTCCGCCATATCCGCGAACAGGTGTATTCTAACACATTGAAAAATACAATGCAACAAAAAAATCAGGAATAATATGAACTGCGACGAGTGTCAAAACAAAATAGAAGATTTCATCCATGACAGGCTTGAACTTCAAGAGGCTTCAGAGTTTTCCGAACACATAAAGCACTGTGACAACTGTTATAATGAGCTCGAGATCAACTACTGCATGCAATCCGCCATAGCAGAGCTGAAAAGCGATGAGCGTTCAGGCTCGGGCGATTTCACCGGTGCCTTGAAGGAAAAGCTTACGGGATCGGTTGAAAAGTACAGGATAATGAGACGTGATCACAAGATCAAGAAGTCCATTGTCATCACATTACTCGTTGTAATCGGAATATTTATAGGGATCTGACATGAATGGATATTTTCTGGTGATCGACGGCTCGTCGCTGTTATTTACCCAATATTACGGCAACCTTCCGCGAGAGATCCTTTTCGAAAAGGATGAAGAAAAAAAGAAAAAGTATTATCACAGGATAATGATGACCTCGAAGGGCGTTTACACAAACGCCGTTTACGGGTTTTTGCGTTATCTTTTCAGAGTTCTGAAAACTGTTCCGCCCACACATCTTGTGGTGAACTGGGACATATCACGCACAACATTCCGCACTGAAATGTACCCCGAATACAAATCCAACAGAAGCTCTATGCCGGAGCCTCTTGGCGTTCAGTTCGACCTTTGCCAGGAAGTGCTCTCTAAAATGGGCATAATGCAGCTTATGTCAGAAACCTACGAGGCGGATGATTTCAGCGGGACTGTTTCTAAACGTTTCGAAGACAAGATCCCTGTGAGGATCATTTCTAAAGACCGGGATTATCTTCAGCTTGTAAGCGACAAAACCGAGCTTTGGATAATGTCCTCCTCGGTCCAGAAAACAGAAGAGCTTTTCAAAAAATACAACATGGATCCCAAGGACTATGTTGTTGCTGAAAGGTGCTTTCCTCTTACCCCTGAGCTTGTAGAAAAAGAATACGGAGTTTCACCTTCCTCAGTCCCTTCCCTGAAGGGACTTATGGGCGACCCCTCAGACAATATCAAAGGGGTTCCCGGAATAGGCGAAAAGGCCGCTATGGCGCTCATCTCAAAATACAAGACTATAGACGGGCTTTACAGCTTTATCGGACAGCCTGATGACGCAAGAAAGGCCGAAATTAACGCTTTGTGGAAAACAGAGCTTGGCCTTGCTCGCTCGCCCCTTGCGTACCTTCTGAAAGACGAGGAGGGGACCCTTTCCGGCGAAAAAGCCGCACGCCTCTGCGAAAAGATAGCAACAATAAAGAGGGACGTTCCCCTTGAAAAAGACAACCTTTCGGACTACGAGCTGCATTTCAACGCCGATGGGGCAAGAGAGGCCTTAAAGGAGCTGGAGATGAACTCCCTCCTTGACGATATCCCGGCTCCAAAAACAGAAGCAGTAGAGATAAAACAAACGATCATTTCAGACCTTGCGACTGCATCCGGGTTTTTTGCTAAAAAACCTGAAACACAAGTGTTTGCGGGCTTTCTGGAATCCTCTGATGATCAGGGAGAGTACATAGCTTTAAGCCTGCAGGACGACTCTGTGTTCATCTTCAGGCCGGACGGCTTTCTGACTCTTGATTACGTAAAGGACGAGCTTTGTAAAGCTCTTGGTAAAGGTCTTAAGCTTTCTGTTTTCAACATCAAGGAAAACAGCTTTGCGTCCAAAAGGCTTAACGCAGGCAACTCCTTTGATCCCGCTCTTGCAGCATACCTTCTGGATCCCCTTAAAAACGAATACACCGTGAAAAGCGTGGCTTTTGACTATGCGCCCGGGTATGCCGGTGTTTCTGAGGCGGTGCTTGCAAGGATCCTTGCGGGGAAACTCGAGCAATTGCTTGAAAAGAAAGAGCTTAAAAAGCTTTATTACGAAATGGAGCTTCCGCTCACCTTTGTTCTTCGCAAGATGGAGGACCGTGGGATAAAGGCCGATGTCTCCGGCCTTGAAAAGCTTGGGACCTCCTTTGGTAAAGAGATAGACAGGCTTGCAGCGCTTATCTATTCCGAAGCCGGTTGCGAGTTTAATATCAATTCCCCAAAACAGCTTGGAGAGGTGCTTTTCGAAAAGCTTATGCTTCCCCACGGGAAAAAGACAAAGAGCGGCTACTCCACTTCAGCGGATGTACTGGATTCCCTGAAGGAGGATTACCCTGTTGTGGCTCACATCCTTGAGTACAGGCAGGTTTCAAAGCTTAAGTCCACTTACGCGGACGCTCTTGTGAAGTTTATTGGAGAAGACGGCAGGATCCACTGTAAGTTTAACCAGACTGTGACAGCCACCGGGCGTTTGAGCTGCGCCGATCCAAACCTTCAGAACATCCCCGTAAGGACAGAACTTGGAAGGGAGATAAGAAAAGTCTTTGTTCCCGAAGAAGGCTGTGTGTTCGTGGATGCGGATTATTCGCAGATCGAGCTTCGTGTCCTTGCAGCTCTTTCCGGCGACGAAGAGCTTAAAAACGCCTATGCAACAGGCAGTGATATCCACACCCTTACTGCATCCAAAGTCTTTGGGATACCCTTAGACAAGGTGGATGCAGCAGCCAGGAGGCGTGCAAAGGCAGTCAACTTCGGTATCATCTACGGCATAAGCTCCTTCGGCCTCGGTGCGGACCTTGGTCTCTCCAGAAAAGAGGCTGAAAAGTTTATCAAGCAATACTTTGATTCTTATCCTTCCATCAAGCGTTTCCTGGACGGGCTCGTTTCCGAGGGCTACAGCAAAGGTGAGGTTAGGACCGCCTACGGCAGGATCCGTCCCATCCCAGAGCTTTCCTCCGGCAACTTTATGCAGCGTCAGTTTGGCGAGCGTGTGGCAATGAATTCACCTATCCAGGGTACGGCAGCCGACATCATAAAGCTTGCTATGCTAAAAGTTGAGGAAAGGCTTGAGCGTGAAACCGGAGATTCTAAGCTCATCCTTCAGATCCATGATGAGCTTATGGTAGAGACAACTGAAGCAGAAAAAGAACAGGTAAAGACCATACTCCGTGAGGAAATGGAGGGTGCCGCAAACCTTTCCGTGAAGTTTGTGGCGGAGATCTGCGAAGGGAAGAGCTGGTATGAAGCAAAATAAAGAGAAGGGCAAAAACGCTGTGGTGATCGGGATCACAGGCCCTGCCGGCTGCGGAAAGAGCTATATCTGCAGGCTTGTTTCGGGGCTTAAGAAGACCCTTGTGATCGATACAGACACTATCGCAAAAGAACAGATGAAAAAAGGCCGGGAGTCCTATAAAAGAGTTGTTAAGGCCTTTGGCCGGGATATCCTTCTTGAAGACGGTGAGATAGACAGGGCTAAGCTTGCAGGGATAGTTTTTTCGGACAAGGACAAGCTTGCGCTCTTAAACTCCCTCACACATCCTCCGGTGATAGATGAATGTAAGAAGATAATAAAAGAATCCCGGGGACTTTACGAGTTCATCCTTCTTGAATCCGCGCTGCTTACGGATTCGGGCTGTAACAATATGTGCGACTTAGTCTGGTATATCCACACTCCAAAAGCTGAACGTATAGAGAGGCTTACGACCACAAGGGGTTACTCCAAAGAAAAGATCAGGAGTGTGATGAAGAGCCAGCGTCCCGTAAGCTTCTACAGAGCTAACGCGGATATGGTGATCTTAAACTCAAAGAGCCTTGGAGATGAAAAGATCCTCAAGTCTTTGTCACGAAGATTGAAAGTTGTGGAAAACAGATAAGGTTTGTGTTATAATATACACTAAGTTTCTATGAGCAAAGAGAGGGTAGGAAAGTGACTAAATTACCGCAGCAATTGGTGTTCGGACTTGATATCGGAACACGCAGCATAGTTGGTACTGTAGGTTACAAAAACAGCGAGAGAGGCTTTGTCATCGTGGCGCAGAGCATCAGGTTCCACGAGACCAGGGCTATGATGGACGGCCAGATCCACGACATCGAAAAAGTTGCCGAAACTATCGGGGTCGTTAAGCGTGAGCTTGAACAGAAGATAGACAGAAAACTGACCGAAGTGTGTATCGCTGCGGCCGGACGTGTTTTAAAAACTGTCGAGACCTCCTGTGAACTGGAATTCGAAGAGGATACCCTTATCGATCCGGAGCACATCCGCACTCTTGTCGCGGGTGGCATTGAAAAGGCCTACGCCCGGATAAAGAGCGAAAATTCAGACGAGATATTCAGCTGTGTGGGACATACCGTGGTAAGGTATTTCCTTAACGGCTTTTTGATGACTAATCTTGAATCCCACAGAGGGAAAAAGATCTCTGCGGATATCATAGCGACTTTCCTTCCGCAGGAAGTGGTGGAGAGCCTTTATGCAGCTGTTGAAAAGGCAGGCCTTGAGGTTGCGGATATGACCCTCGAGCCTATAGCTGCGATCAATGTGGCTATCCCCGGCAACTACAGGCTTTTGAATATAGCACTTGTGGATGTCGGCGCCGGCACCTCCGATATCTGTGTGACAAAGGACGGAAGCATAGTAGCATACGGCATGATCCCGAAAGCTGGCGACGCCATTACGGAAAGCATTATGCAGGCTTACCTTGTGGACTTTGACACTGCAGAGAAGATCAAGCTTGCGACCGGCAAAAAGAAAGAGATCCAGTACAAGGATATAATGGGCACAAAGCTTAAAGTAAGCGCAGAATCCGTAAAGGAGACTGCCGAGCCCGTTGTTTCAGATATCGCAAAGCAGGTTTCCGACAAGATAATAGAGCTTAACGGCGGAAAGCCCGTAAGCGCTGTGTTTGTTGTCGGCGGCGGCGGAAAGTTCCCGACGTTTATCCCGCTCCTTGCCGAAAACCTCGGTATAGCAAAGGAGCGTGTAGCGCTCCGAGGCGCGGAAGTACTTGATTTTGTGACGTTCCCCGAAGACGGCCTTGCAAAGGATTCCACCCTTGTTACGCCTATCGGTATCTGCCTCAATTACTACGAAGCAAAGAACAATATCATCTTTGTTACGCTCAATAAAGAGCGCATCAAGCTTTACGATAACGGAAAGACTGCCGTTATGGACGCTGCCGCAAAGGTGGGCTTCCCCAACGACAGGCTCTTCGCGCGCACGGGAAAGGCCCTTAACTACACCTTTAACGGCGAGCGCAGGATGGCCCGCGGCGAGATGGGAGACGCCGCTGTCATCAAGGTAAACGGCAAGCTTGCTTCAATCAGCACTATCATAGGCAATCATGACGAGATAACAATAAAGGATTCAACCTCCGGAAAGCCCGCAAGGCTTACACTTGCGGACCTTAAGGAAGCCGGAGAATCAATCGTCTTCAACATCAACGGGAAAGATGTTAAGATGCCGCGCCTCTTTATGGCAAACGGCAAGCCTGTAGGTGAAGATTACAGGATCGCCGACGGCGACTCCATCGTGAGAAAGGATTTCTATCTTGTGTCCGAGCTCCTTACGGCGCTTGACATGGAGAGGCCTTCCTCCATTGAAGTAAACCATGTGGCCGCAAATCCTTACGACAGGGTTTACGAGAATTTCACAGTGGATATCAGGGTGTAAAGAAAAAGCTTTTTGTATTCCGGAGAAAGTATGGAAGAGAAAAACCTGCGATTTGGCCAGATGCACTCCATCATAGCCATCATCGCAATGCTAAGCGCAATCGAATATTATATCAAAGACGGCATAGTAGGGGCACTTGTCGGTATCTTTGTGTACGCGGGACTTGCCGTTCTTGACCTTATCCTGACAAAGGTCCTGAAACAGAAGACAGTCCTCAACAACAGGCTTTTGATAGCCATCAGGATAGTTGAGTTCCTTATCGCTTCAGCCTATATTGTTTATAACGATTCCGGTGTCCGCGAGCTCGAAGTAATATCCTTCATCTGCCTGCTACTTCGCATGATAGAGATGATCTTCCTGTTCGACTACTCGGACCGCTACACAAGGACCATCATCATAGGTGTAATGATCTTCCCCATCACGCTGTTTGTGCTGATAAAGCTGCTGCTTTTGCCACAGTCCCAGAACTACAGCGAAAATGCGGTGATCGCGCTTGGTTCCATTGCTGAGATAGCAACAGTCGTCTGCGCCGTTGTTTTCATTACGAACATATTTATTTCCTGGATCCTTGAGATAGAGCATAAGATCTTCGAGCAGAGGCGTATGGCCGAGAAAACTGCCGAGATGAACGAAACCCTCACCATCCACCAGGAAAAGATCAAAAAAGCCAACGAGGAGCTCGGTATCCAGCGTATCAAGATGGAAAGCGCCAACCGCCAGGTACAGCGCGCAAACGCCGAGATCAAGACCCAGAACGAGATACTGCTTGGCGTTACAACATGCCTTGACATCCAGTCCCTTGCCGACAAGGTTCCCGAGGTCCTTTGCGACTCCATGGAAAACGTGAATTTCTGCAGCATTATACTTGCGCCCACTTCTAAAAAGGGCAACTTTGTATACAATGCAAAGGCGAAATCCATCTCCGGGGATTTCCTTAAAGAGTTTACATCCACTGTCATCAATAAAGGCTTAAGTTCCAAGGATTCGAAGGAAATCTCCATCGATAAGGAGCTTGCGGCTCCCTGTTACAAGGAGCTTGGCGAAGATGACAAGCTGGCGGTAGTTGTTAAGCTTCCCCTCTTCAATGACAAGAAAGAGGTGGGTATCATATACTGCGGAAGCGGTATCCAGGACAACTTTGACGAGAGCGAGAGCCTTCTTAAGAATATCGCCGCACAGGTCATCCTCGGCATAAACAACATCCAGCTGTATTACGCTATACGTCAGATGGCTGTTAATGATGGCCTTACAGGCATCTTTAACCGCAGGAGTCTGAACGAGCATCTTGCAGAGTTCGGTCAGAAGGCGGAGAAAGAGAAGACAAGCCTTTCAGTGGCGCTTTTCGATATCGATCATTTCAAAGGCTTCAATGATACTTATGGCCACGCCTGCGGCGACCTTGTACTTCAAAAGATCGCCGGTATAATAGATAAGATCGCCGACAGAAACGGCGGTATCGCCGCAAGATACGGTGGTGAGGAGTTTGTCCTCGCCTTCCCGGAATGCGATGCGGACAGATGTGAGAAGATCCTCGTTGATACAAAGGCTGCCATCGACAAAATGGTAGTTGAATACGAGGAGCAGAAGCTTTCTGTCCACGTTAGTATCGGTTACTCGTCGTACCCCTCCATCAGGAAAAATACCAACGAGCTCCTCGGACGCGCGGATACGGCCATGTATTACGCCAAGGAACACGGCAGGAACCAGATAAAGCGCGACGGATCGGACGTGGAAGAGTTTGAGTCCGAAAGGAATAAATAAAATGAAGTTGTATTGCATCGCCAGCGGAAGCTCCGGCAACTGCCTGTATTTCGAAACGGGAGAAACAGCTGTTCTTGTTGACGCCGGCGTTAGTTCCAAACGAATCTGTAATTCGTTGAAAGAGGCCGGACTTAAGGATCCGGAAGCAGTTTTTATCACGCATGAGCACAGTGATCATATAGCAGGGCTTGAGGTCTTTCTTAAAAGCCATCCCATCCCCGTTCTTTCCACCGCAGGCACGCTTTCTGCCGTTGCCGGAAGTTTCAGGGGCCATGTGCCTACAGAGCTGTTTTACAAGATAGTGCCCGGAAGGACTTATAATTTCAAGGACCTGAAAGTTACGGCCTATCCAATGCTCCATGATGCCGCAGACCCCGTTTTCTACTGCCTTGAAGGGGAAGGCCATAAGGCCACAGTCATGACAGACATAGGGATGCTGACAAAAGAGCTTTTTGAGGCGGGAGAAGGTTCGGATCTTTTATATCTCGAATCAAACCACGACCCGAACATCCTTATGGCAGGGAGCTATCCCTATTCCTTAAAGCAGAGGATCCTCGGGAAATACGGACATCTTTCCAACGATTCCGCGGCAGAGCTGGCTGTAAAGCTTATGCACCCGGGGCTTAAGAACATAATCCTCGGGCACCTGAGCAAAGAAAACAACTATGCCGAGCTTGCTTTTGAGACTATGCGAAGCGCCATTTCACAGGCCTGGAACTTCGGCACGGCCCTTCCGCACATAGAAGTGGCAAACAGGGACATCCCAACAGGTCCCATAGAAATATAAAACGGAGACAAACCATGAACAAAACAGTCATTACCGTCGTAGGAAAAGACACTGTCGGAATAATTGCAAGGGTATGTACTTACCTCTCGGAAAGCAATATCAATATTCTCGACATCTCACAGACCATCGTGCAGGACTACTTTACAATGATGATGGTCGCTGATTACTCAAATGCCACAAAAGATTTTGTGACACTTGCTGATGAGCTTAAGAAAACAGGCGAAGAGATCGGTGTTGAGATCAGGATGCAGAAGGCCGAGATCTTCGATATGATGCATAGAATCTGAGGTGCGTATGATCCAGATATCAGAAGTCGTTGAAACAAATGAGATGATAACCAAGGAAAACCTTGACGTCAGGACCATAACCCTCGGAATTTCCCTTTTAGACTGCGTTTCGGACAACCTTGAACAACTGAACAAGAATATTTACGAAAAGATCACAAGGCTTGCAAAAGACCTTGTCGCAACAGGCGAATATATCGGAAAATCCTACGGTGTACCCATCGTAAACAAGCGTATTTCCGTTACACCCGTGAGCATTGTGGGTGCTTCGGCCTGCAAGAAGCCCGAGGACTTCGTTTCCATCGCTAAGACCCTTGACAGGGCGGCAAAAACCGTGGGCGTGAATTTCATAGGCGGTTATTCGGCTCTTGTGAGCAAAGCCATGACCTCCGCCGAAAGCCTCCTCATCGATTCCATCCCGGAAGCGCTTTCTGTTACTGAGAAGGTCTGCAGCTCCGTAAACCTTGGCTCCACAAAAACAGGCATAAATATGGATGCCGTCGTAAAGATGGGCAAGATCATCAAAAAGACGGCGGAGCTTACAAAAGATAATGATTCCATCGGCTGCGCAAAGCTTGTTGTTTTCTGCAATGCGCCGGACGATAACCCCTTCATGGCAGGTGCTTTCCACGGCGTTACGGAAGGGGATGCTGTAATAAATGTAGGCGTCAGCGGCCCCGGCGTTGTGCTTCACGCGCTCGAATCCGTTAAAGGCAAGGATTTTGGCACTCTTTGCGAGACCATCAAAAAGACTGCTTTCAAGATAACAAGAGTTGGCCAGCTTGTGGCGCTCGAGGCTTCAAAGATGCTTGGGATCCCCTTTGGTATCGTGGACCTTTCCCTTGCGCCTACGCCCGCTGTAGGCGATTCCATCGCTGACATCTTAAAGAGCATAGGCCTTGAACAGCCCGGAGCTCCCGGTACCACGGCAGCCCTCGCTCTTTTGAACGACCAGGTGAAAAAGGGCGGTGTTATGGCTTCTTCATACGTTGGAGGCCTTAGCGGCGCCTTCATCCCGGTAAGCGAGGACAGAGGGATGATAGAGGCAGTGGAGCAGGGTGCCCTCTCCATCGAAAAGCTGGAGGCCATGACTTGCGTATGCTCTGTCGGCCTTGATATGATAGCCGTTCCCGGAAGCACTTCCGAATCTTCAATTGCCGGCATTATAGCGGACGAAATGGCCATAGGCATGGTTAATGCAAAGACTACTGCCGTACGCCTCATCCCCGTTATAGGCAAGGATGTGGGAGATATGGCGGAGTTTGGCGGGCTACTCGGCTACGCGCCCATAATGCCCGTAAACAGGTTCTCCTGTGAGGCAATGATGAGCAGAGGCGGCAGGATCCCTGCCCCCATCCACAGTTTCAAGAATTAAGACATTTTAAAACCTTAGACGTTAACACAAGGTGCGGAGGATATATGGTAACTGATCACAAAAATCTGATCGAAAACTTTAAGGCTGTTTCGGCAGTTCCAAGAGGCTCGGGCTTCAACGAAAAGATAAGCGGCTTTCTTTGCGATTTTGCCAAGGAAAACGGTCTCGAATACATTCAGGATGAAGCACTTAATGTCATTATAAAGAGGCCGGGCTCAAAGGGCTATGAAAACGCAAGCCCTGTTGTACTCCAGGGACATATGGATATGGTCTGCGTTGCGGATCCCGGTGTTTCCCATAACTTTGAGACAGAGGGTATCTCCCTTGTTTACGAAGGAGACTGGGTGCGCGCAAACGGCACCACTCTTGGCGGCGATGACGGTTTTGCCCTTGCTGCCGGGATGTCGCTCCTTACGGACAAGGACCTTGTGACACCGCCTCTTATCTGCGTTTTTACGACCGATGAAGAGACAGGTATGGACGGCGCAAAAGCCCTTGATCCTAAGGTTTTTGAGGGCGTGAAATACCTTATAAACCTTGATTCCGAAAACGAAAATGAGTGCCTTTGCGGCTGTGCAGGCGGCCTTCGTATAGACGGCAGGGTGCCTGTTGCAAGGCAGTGGGTAAAGGGCGATATCCTGCATATCAGCCTTACAGGCCTCAGAGGAGGCCATTCGGGAGCTGAGATCCACAAAGGTATCACCAATGCCGTAAGGCTTCTTGCGAGAGTCCTTTTTGAGCTTAAGAGCATTGCAGGCTTCTGCGTAGTAAATATGCAGGGCGGGGAAAAGGACAATGCCATCCCTTCTTCCGCTGAAGCTACAATAGTGCTTGATGACTGCTTTGACATCGCAAAGATAAAGGAATACATCAAAAACATAGAGACTAAATACAGAAGAGCAGAGGAAAACATAAGCTTCGACCTGGAGCTTATGGATGCCTGCGAGACCACAGCCTGCACAAAGGATTCCTTTGACAGGGTGCTCTATGTGCTCCTTACCGCGCCAAACGGCGTTCAGGCCATGAGCCCAAGTGTTGAGGGCCTTGTCGAGACTTCCCTTAACCTTGGCATCTTCGCGCTTAAGGATAATGAGGCCTGCTTTAATTATAGCCTTAGGAGCTCGTGCATAGGTGAAAAGGAGTTCTTAAGCCAAAGAGTCCGGCTCATCCTTGAAAACGCTGGCGGTACAGGGGCTGAAAAGAACGCTTACCCTGCATGGGAGTACAGGACGGATTCCGTTCTCCGTGATAAATATGTTGCGAAATTCAAAGAGGTTTCCGGGTTTGAGCCTAAGGTCAACGCAATCCACGCAGGTGTGGAGTGCGGCCTTTTTGCAGAAAAGTGCCCTTCTCTTGATATGATCTCCATCGGGCCGGATATGAAGGATATCCATTCCCCCAGAGAGCGCCTTGATCTTGCCTCGTCTGTAAGGCTTTACAAGGTTATTGAAGCAGTGCTTGCGGAACTGAAATAAATCCTGAAGGTGTCATGATGCTTGAAGAAGATATAATCAAACAGAATATTGAGCCGGAAGACCTGCAGAACCTTGAGGATGCCCTTGTAGCCAACCTTGACGGCCTTTATGATTCGGGATTTGCCGAGGGCGAGCCCGACGAAGAAAGTGAAAACACGGAATACGAAGGCCCGCGGATAGTGGAAGACCCTGAAACAGGAGAGGTCTTCAGTGTTGAATCCGACGGGATAAGAACAGACGAGAGAGAAAAAGAAGCCCGAAGCAACGGGGATCAGAAGTCCGCGGACGGCTTTTCGGAAGATGCCGGCGCTCCGGACATTACAGAAGCCGACGATGCCATCTTCAACGATATCAATGATGCGCTTGCAAGCCAGATAAAGGCAGAGATAAGGCGCGAGAAAAGGATAAAGAAGTTTGGAAAGTCAAAGTGGTGGCTCCTTTCCCTTATACCTTTACTTGGGATCTTTGTCCTGATGATCAGGCCCCTTAGGAAGAATATGCCCAAGTGGTTTATGATCTTAAGGACCGTGATCTTTGTGGCTTTTGCCATTGAGATGATCGGAGTTGTAGTATCTGACGGACATCTTTTGTTCTATCAGATAGCTTCCTACTCTGAAAAGCACATGGGAAAAGAGCTGCAGAATAAGGATTTTTCAAAAGCCGCAGCGGGAGCCGGTACTTTGTCACTATCCGGCGTTTCAACAGAAACCAAGAAGAAGGCCGCTCAAAGAGAAGGCTTCTTAAACACTCTTTTCATTGTCGAAAGCGCTGATGAAGGCAGGGAAAGCACTCTGTTTGCTGCTGTCCTTTCACTTGAAAAAGTGAGCGGAGAGGCAAAGCTTTGCAACATCCTTCCGGGAGCTGTCCTTAACATCGGCGGCAAAAAGCTCAGCATTTCGGAAGCTGTAAAGCAGGAAAGATTTGAAGACGTTAAAGAGGCTCTTATAACAGGTTTTGGGCTTTATACAGAGGGCTATATCTATCTTGATATTAAAGCCGTTACGATTTTTGTTGACAAACTGGGTGGTATTGTTATAAATTCTAATACGTTTGACGGTGCTGCTACGAAGAAGCTTTTTGAAGAAAAGACGGATGAGACTCCGGGCTTTGACGAGCTTTTGGCCGCAGAGCGCAAGGTAAAGATCTTAAACGGCATCATTAGCAGCATAAACGGACTCGACCACAAAGACAGGTTTTTAAGTTTACGGACGGCGTTCCCTTATATGCACGCAGGGATCAGCAAGAGCCGCCTCGCTGAGCTTATAGGGGTCTTTGCAAAGAACACAGTTGAAGCCCCGGGTGTTTATGTGATCTCGGAGATAAACGATACTGACCGCCTGACAAAGGATCTTAACAGGTTTTTGTACGGCGATGAGATAAAAGACGATACGTCTGAAGAAGGAGATAAATAATGGCAAATTATACAGGCAGAGAGAAAAAAGGCTCCCAGGTAAAGATCGCAAATGATGTTATTTCCAACATCGCATGCATGGCAGCAGCCGAAGTAAAGGGAGTTGCGTTCCTTTCGGACAACGTTATCACAAACGAGATCATCGGCCGTTTCGGTATCAAGAACCTTGCAAAAGGCATAAAGATCGAGATAGATGATAACTGCGTATTCTGCGAGATGTCCATCTGCATCGAATACGGCTACAGCATACCTGAGGTCTCAAGCCGCGTGCAGGAGCGCGTAGCTACGGCCATCAACGATATGACAGGCCTTAAGGTAGAGGAAGTTAACGTACATATCGTTGGTATCAACACTCCAAAGGCGTGAGTTTGGCGCCGATCATTTTAAGGACAGACCGGAGGTGGGACTTTGAAAGAGAACAGCAGGAACAGACTCAGAAAAATAAGGGAGCAGGTTTTTGTTGCACTGTTTCAGTACGGGTTTTACGGCTCGGATGAGTTTAACGACCAGCTTGAGCTGTATTTTGAGAATACGGCCGGCTTTATAGTGGGCGACGAAGGCGAACTCTCAGAGGATATTAACGACTCTGTGGAGGATATTGTTGCGGCCGCAAAAGAAAAGCTCTCAAAGATCGTCGGAAAGCTCGGAGAGATAGACCATATCCTTGAAAAAGGGATCTCCGGCTGGAAGCTCAACCGTATCTGCAAGACGGATATAGCCATACTTCGCCTTGCGGTCTACGAAATGAAGTTTGATGATGATATCCCTGAAAAGGTTGCCATAAACGAAGCCGTAGAGCTTGCTAAACAGTTCGGCGGCGATGCTTCGGCAAGCTTTATCAACGGTGTTTTGGCCAAGATAATCACAAATGTCGCAGAATAACATTTTCACAATTTCACAGATAAACAACTATATTTCGGATCTGTTTGCCGATAGCCGCGTTCTTAAGGATGTTAAGGTAAAGGGTGAGATATCAAACTGCAAATATCACTCATCCGGCCATATCTACTTTACCCTTAAAGACAGCGGCTCCCAGCTTTCCGCCGTTATGTGGAGGACAGCAGCTTTCGGGCTGAAGGTAAGGCTTGCGGACGGGATGCAGGTTGTTGCGCACGGACGCATTGCCGCCTATGAAAAGGGCGGCATTTATCAGCTTTACGCGGATGAGATAGTTCCGGACGGAGTAGGCGCGCTTTACGAGCTTTACGAAAAGCTGAAAGCAAAACTGAGCGGCGAAGGGCTGTTTGACCCGGAGCATAAAAAGCCGCTCCCGGCCTTTGCCAAGACAGTAGGTATAGTGACTGCTTCCACCGGTGCAGCAGTCCAGGACATTATAAGTATCTCAAAACGCAGGAACCCTTATATAAAGCTGATCCTTTATCCTGCAAAGGTGCAGGGGACAGGGGCTGCAAAGTCAGTGATCAAAGGGATCCGGGCTCTTGAAAAAGCCGGGCCGGACGTTATCATAATCGGCAGAGGCGGCGGCTCCATGGAGGATCTTTTTGAATTCAACGACGAAGACCTGGCCCGTACCATATACGACTGCAAAGTCCCGATAATATCTGCCGTAGGGCATGAAACGGATTTTACCATCGCGGATTTTGTTGCTGACAGGCGGGCAGCGACCCCTTCGGCTGCGGCAGAGCTTGCGGTGTGTGAGTTAGAGCCTGTGCTTTCGGGCCTTGTGGACTTAAGGTTTGACTTAAGGTCTGCTATGGAAAGAAAGCTTGCCTCTTCCAGGGAAAACGTAGAAAAATACAGGCTTATGCTTAAAAATGCTTCTCCCGCTGAGAGGTTAAAAAGGAACAGACAGAAGCTTGAAAGCTATGAAAAGCTCCTTAAATCTCTGATGACCAGGAGGACAGAGGCTGAAAAGGCCAGGGTCTTTGCCTGTATCAAGGCTCTTGATGCCCTGTCACCCTTAAAACGCTTAGAGGCCGGTTACGCTTATGTTACGGGAAAAGACGGTCACAATGTTAAATCCGTAAAAAACGTTAATGTGGCGGATACAATAAAGGTCAGGGTGACTGACGGGACTATCAACGCAAAAGTGACGGAGGTTTCAGATGGCAACTAAAAAGAGTGATCAGAAGGACTTTGTTCTTGCGGATGCCATGAACGAAGTGGAAGAGCTCATAAAACGCATGGAAGACCCGGAATGCTCCCTGGAGGATTCCTTTGCATATTACAGCAAAGGCGTTGGGCTTTTGAAGAAATGCAGCGAATCCATAGATAAAGTCGAGAAAGAAATAGAGATCCTCGAGGATGAGGCCTGACCGGAGGAAATATGAGTTTCGAAGCTGATCTGAAGAATAAAAAAGAATATGTTGAGAGCATTCTTGAACGCTTTACTTCCGAAAGGGGTTCCGTTACGGATGAAGCCTGTGCCTACAGTGTAGGAGCCGGCGGAAAGCGCTTAAGACCTGTTTTCCTGCTTTCTTTTTACGAATTGTTCAACGAAAATGCAGATGATAAGGCCTGTCTTGAAGTGGCTGAAAGCTTTGCTGCGGCCTTGGAGTTTATCCATACATATTCCCTTGTCCACGACGACCTTCCCGATATGGACAACGACCTTTTAAGGCGCGGAAAGCCCACTACGCACGCTAAATACGGGGCTGCCATGGGGATCCTCTGCGGCGATGCGCTTCTCAACGAAGCCTTTGTCATCATCGCCGGAGCCTTAAATAAGGCTGCTTCCTTTAACGACGGCGGAAAGTGCTTTGTCCGTGCAGCAAAAGCCTTTAAGATAATGGCTGAGTGCGCGGGACGCAAAGGCATGATCCTCGGACAGGAGATAGACGTTCTTAACGAAGGAAAGAGCCTTGGGAAAGAAAAACTCCTTAAAATGTACGAACTTAAGACCTCTAAACTGCTTGTAGCAGCCTTTTGTGCTGGGGCTGCGCTTGGAGGGGCAAACGACGAAGAGCTCGCTCTTTGTGAAAAAGCCGCTGTGAACCTTGGGATCGCTTTTCAGATCCGGGACGATATCCTCGATGTTACCGGGGATGAGGCTAAGCTTGGAAAGCCCGTGAACAGCGACGAAAAGAACGATAAACGTACCTACGTTTTCGAAGCCGGTCTCGAAAAAGCCGGGAGTGATTCGAAAGAGTTTACAAAGGAAGCCATTGGAGCGATCAAGGCCCTGAACCGCAACTCCGGTTTTATAGAAAGCCTGATGAATATGCTCCTTGAAAGAGAATCATAATGAGTATCCTTGATAATATAAATAAAGCTAACGACATAAAGAACATCGACCCGAAGGATTACAGGGAACTGGCCTTCGAGCTTAGAAAATACATGCTTGAGAACGTAAGCCTCGTAGGGGGGCACATGGCCTCAAGCCTTGGAGTTGTGGAGCTTACAATGGCTCTCCATCTCTTTCTGGATTTCCCGAAAGATAAGCTGATCTTCGATGTTGGGCACCAGTCCTATGCACATAAGATTCTTAGCGGCCGCAAGGAGGAGTTTAAGTCCTTACGCCGTTTTGGCGGTATAAGCGGTTTTCCGAAGATCTCGGAATCCGATTGTGACGCTTTTGATACGGGGCACAGTTCCACCTCTATCTCTGCGGGGCTTGGCCTTGTAAAGGCAAGGGATCTTCGCGGCACGGACGAGAAGGTTGTGGCTGTTATTGGCGACGGAGCACTTTCCGGGGGAATGGCTTTTGAAGCC
>JAGDCQ010000040.1 GCA_017958465.1 Lachnospiraceae bacterium | reverse complement strand
TCTTCGAGAATAAAAAGAGCTACTACGATATGGCGGTGGCCTACAGGGATCAGATCCTTAAAGAAAGCGGGAAGACGCTGTCCTTCGATACCAAAGAAAGGCTTTACCTTGACGTTATCGGAAGCCTGGATATTACGGACCACTTCCTTGGGATACCATACAGCCGCACCATCTCCATGACAAAGTACAAGGAGCTGGAGGAGATCCTTAAAAAGCTCTCGGGTTACAATATGACCGTCAGTTACAACGGTATCATAAACGGCGGCTTAAACAACACGGTAGGCACAAAAGCAAAGCCTGTTTCGATGCTTGGGTCCGCAAAGGATCTTAAGGCGCTTCAGGACTACGCTTCCTCTAACAACGTGGAGCTGGCCCTTGGCGTTAACCTTGCAAAGGTTTACAAGACCAGCCTGGGTTACAGATCGGGTATCAATTCGGTAAAAGATTTTTCAAACGTTGTCGCAACTGTTTCGAAATACACGCTCTCCACAGGAAAGCTTGCAGGGGCCATAAACAGCAGATCGGATTATTACGAGCTTGTTTCTCCCCAGTTCCTTATGAGTGTTGTGAGCAAGTTCACTAAGGCAGAAAAAAACTTCGACAGATATTACATCCCGGATATGGGCAAGCTTTTCTACGCCGATTACGACAACTCGGAGATGGTGGACGCCTACACTGCTGCAGGCGTGCTGGATGAAGCCTTTGCGGCGTTTAACGGCAAGCACCTTATCATCGACGATCCTTTTATGAAAAACATAAAGTACGCTGATCTTGCAACCTCCATCAGCCGCGAGAGCAGCGATTACGGTACTTTTACCTACACGATCCCCTTCAGGCAGCTTGTGCTGAACGGGCTTGCGGCCTACACTACAAAGAATGTGAATATGTCTGCGAGGGGCGTTGATTACTACATCCTCCAGGCTGCGGAGCTCGGGTCTATCCCTAAGCTCACCATAACCTTCAACAACGAGGATGAGCTTAAATCCTCAGACTACACCTACCTTTACGCTGTCTGCTTTGAAAAGCAGGAGCCCCTCATCAAAGAGGTTTACGAAGGCGTAAAGAAGGCTTTTGAAGAGATAGGATCCAAAGAGATAAGCGGTCACAGGCTGCTTATGAACAACGTTTGCGAAACAACTTATGCAAACGGAAAGACCGTGACGGTCAACTACAATCTTTACGACGTCACCCTGGAAGACGGGACAGTCCTCGGGGGCGAAAGCTACATCGTAAAGTGAAAGGAGCAGAAGAGTGAAAAAGAAATTCAAAATGACAAGAACATTAAGAAGACAACTTTTCGGACTGCTGTTCCTTTTGCCCTTTATCATCGGCTTTGTAATGTTCTTCTTGATCCCCATAACAAGGACCTTCTTCTATTCCTTTAACATCATTTCCGTAGGTGAGAAGGGCGGTATGGAGTTCACTCCCAACGGGATCCAGAATTACATTGACCTGTTCACAAAGGAAGTTACGTCGGAGTCCAAGACACTCGCGAACCTTTTTGCGGATCAGAACATGCTGCTGCTCACAAGCGTGCCCATCATAGTGATCTTCAGTTTGTTCATGGCACTCCTTGCAAACAGGCAGTTCAAAGGCAGAGCGATAGTCCGTACTATCTTTTTCCTGCCTATCGTACTTGGCCTTACGGTTGTCATCTCCATGCTTAAGATGACAACAGGCTCCCAGATAACAGAAACCGGCAACGGCCTCTTTTCCGAGAGTGCGATCTCGGTGTTCCTGTTCCAGTATTCAGGTATTCCGAGGAACATCCTGGTCCAGGTAATGGGCGTTATCGACAATATCTTCGAGCTCATCAGCCAGGCGGGCATCCAGACCCTTATTTATCTGACTGCGCTGCAGTCCATCAGCCCGAGCCTCTATGAAGTGGCAAAGATAGAAGGGGCCACAGCTTACGAGACATTCTGGAAGGTTACCATCCCGTCGATCGTGCACATTATCCTGTTTGTTGTTATCTACACGATAGTGCAGATGTTCCTTGAATCCCAGATAGCAGAAGAGGTTTATTCCTTCGCTTTCGAGCAGAGCAAGATAGGCGTGGGATCCGCGCTGTCGGTGGTCTACATCTTCAACGTGCTGATCGTTCTGCTATTGGTATTGCTGATACTCAGAAAGGTGGTAAAGAAGTATGAATGAGAATAGTTACCGGGTAAAAATGACGGTAAAAAACGTTTTCATACGCATATTCCTCTTTCTTCTGATAGCCGGCTTATGCTTTACCATCCTTTACCCGATCTTAAGCCTTGTGCCTACGGTCTTTTCCGCCATTGAGGATATCGGAAACCCGAACGTTATCTGGCTTCCCGAGAAGTTTTCCACACTTTCCTTTACAGCGGCCATCCGCCTTGTCATGCCAAACGGCTTGATGACGATAGGAAAGACCGTGCTCTACGCAGCCGGGATGATGGTCCTGCAGGTGTTCTTCTCTGCGATGGTAGGCTATTCCATGGCCCGCGTTAAGTCGGTATTCAGCAAGATAGCTTATTTCCTTGTTATCTTTGTGTTCCTTACACCCAGGCAGTCCCTGCTCCTCGCGCAGTACATCAACTTCAAACACTTTGATGTACTTGGGATCATGAACCTGTTCACCCAGGCGGGAGAGGTGGACCTCATCAACAAGCCTATTGCCCTTGTTATGCTGGCTGTTTTCTGCTTCGGCGTGAACCAGAGCCTGTTCATCTTCCTTTTTGCGCAGTTCTTCAAGAATATCCCCAAGGAGCTTGAAGAGGCGGCAAACATCGACGGCTGCGGCTTTGTAGGCACTTACTTCAGGATAATGCTGCCGAACGCGATCCCAATCATCTCTACGGTTGCCATCCTTTCCTTCGTATGGAACTACGGAGATACGTACTTTACAAACTATTTCAGTCCAAATGCGGGCTTTATGAGCACACTGCTGTCCACCACGTTTGTCAGCGCCAACAAGAACTTTATCCTGAATGCGCTCCAGAACTGGTACGGCATCCCCACGCTCAACGACTTTGCCTTTGACGCCGTAAAGCAGGCGGGCGTGCTGATATATCTTATCCCGCTGATAATCGTTTACCTCATCGGACAGAGAAAACTTGTTCAAAATATGGAGAATTCAGGACTCGTAGGTTAATGGTATGAATCAGGAAAAAAAGCTGACAATCTATGATATAGCAGAGATCGCGGGTGTGTCTGCATCCACTGTATCCCGTGTTATCAACAACTCCGGCTATGTGGCCCCGGCAAAGCGCGAGCTTGTCATAAAGGTGATAGAAGAGAATGAGTACAAGCCAAACGCACTCGCACAGGGCCTTTCCACCAGGCACTCCCAGACCATAGGGATGCTGGTGCCGGATGCCATAAACCCCTTCTTCGCCACCATTTTCGTTACTCTTGAAAAGGAAGCGGCGAAATACGGCTACAACGTTATCCTCTGCAATTACGGCAACAATATAGAGGAGACCCAGCGGCAGATACAGGTGCTGGTCACAAAGCAGGCGGATGTGGTTGTATCCCTTGGAGGCCCCACAGACCTTGTAAATATGCCTGAAGACGTTTTAAGCAGGATAAAGGGCATAGTAAAGGATGTGCCTGTGATAACGAACGGCGGGAACTTTGACGGCGCCTTTTATTCGGCTGCCATCGACGACGAGCCCGCTGTTATGAAGATGATAAAGGATGCCTATGAGCTTGGGCACAGGCGCTTTGCTCTTATCGGCGGGAGCGCAAAGTACATCCCGACGTACACTAAGCAGCAGGCCTTTATGCGCGCGATCCGTGAAGCCGGGCTTCCCGAGGACGCGGGGATCATCATCGATTACGACAACTTCGACCGTTTCGGCGGCGCAAGGTGCGTGGAGATACTTGAAAACGAGTATAAAGACAGGTTCCCCACCATAGTGATCGGGATAAACGAGGCAGTGGCCATAGGCGCCTGCCACGAGCTGATCGGCAGAGGCTACAGTGTGCCCGGTGACGTTTCCGTGGCAGGTTTCGATAATACTTATCTTGCCACATTCTGCGTGCCGGAGCTTACATCCATCGGCTGCGATTATGAGAAATATGCAAGAAAGCTGATGAAAGTGATCCTTGACGTGCTGGATGGAAAGAGCGTGAAGAAGTCATGCAAGATCGAATCCAGATACGAAAGGCGGGCATCTATAGGAGAAGCGAGGTAGTAACGTGAAATACAGGAAATTAGGGCGCTTTGCGGCGCTTATCCTTGCTGCGGCTGTTTTTGCGGCAGGGTGCGGTAATAATTCGACGGGAGCTCCGGGGCCTGAAACCACCGGAACGCCCGCACCTACTGAAAGTGAAGCACCTTCTGTTACGGGTGCCGGACAAGAAGGAGAGACAAAAGTGGATAATCCGTCTATGACTATCGATTTCAACACAAAACACCAGACCTGGGAGGGCTTCGGAGCCAGCTCCTGCTGGTGGTCGCAATATGTGGGGGGCTGGGACAAGCCCTACAAAGGGCAGGGTCTCCCTGTCAGGGAGCAGATCGCAAAGTGGCTCTATTCCAGGGATGAAGGCATTGGCCTAACCATATATCGCTACAATGTGGGAGCGGGTTCGAAGGATTCGGGCCTCGGGACCTTCTGGGATCCCAACCGCAGGGCCCAGAGCTTTATCGGCGTAGACGGCGAATACAACTGGAACAAGGACCGTAATGCTGTCTGGTTCTTAAAGTACTGCGTGGAGCTTGGCGCAAAGGATGTAGTGTTCTTCTGCAACTCGCCTCTTGACAAGCTTACGGTGAACGGCCTTGCGCATATGTCAGAGGACGGTTCTCCCAACCTTCTTCCCGAAAAATATGATGATTTTGCGAAGTACGTGTTTGATGTTGTGGAGCATTTCAGGGCTGAGGGCGTTCCCATCTCTTATGTTTCCCCCATCAATGAGCCCCAGTGGGAGTGGAAGAACGGCCAGGAAGGCTGCCACTTCACAGCGGACGAGGTTGTAGGTGTCCTGAAGGCCTTCGTGGAAGAGCTTAAGGCCAGGGGACTTGAGGAAAAGGTGGAGATCACGACACCGGAAGGCGGCGAATGGAAGGGTTCCACACGTACCTATGTCAACGCAATCCTTTCGGACGACGTTCTTGGCTCGTATTTCAAGAAGATGGACGTGCACTCCTACTGGTCGAGCAAGGGCGATAAGATTG
>JAGDCQ010000039.1 GCA_017958465.1 Lachnospiraceae bacterium | reverse complement strand
TAGCAGAACGCATTGTACATAGCCGGGAACTTGGCCTTAACATCATCCTCGCCGAGTCTTACAAGCTCAAAGGCCTTGATCATTATCTCGGGATCATGGTTACGGACAGCGCCCGAAGACAGCTCTACGCCGTTGCATACAAGGTCGTACTGGTCTGCCATGATGGAAAGGGGATCGATCTCGCCGCGCTCTGCCTTAAGCAGTGTCTCAAGCCCGCCCTGAGGCATGGAGAAAGGATTGTGGCAGAACTCAAGCTCGCCGGATTCGTCGCCTATCTCGTACATAGGGAAGTCCACGATCCAGCAGAAGCTGTACTGCTCTTTATCCATATGGCCGGGAACTGCGGCACCGAATGTCTTTATGAGCACGCCTGCAAGCTTCTGTGCTTTTGAAAGCTCGCCTGCGGCGACAAGTACAAGATCGTTGTTCTTTAAGCTGAGGGCTGAAACAACAGCATCCTCGACATTCTTTACGAATTTTGAGATACCACCGACGATCTCGCCGTTCTCGTCTTTTCTAAACCAATAAGGCTTAACGCCCGCAACAACTTCCGCATCCGCAAGAAGCTTCTCGATAACTTTCCTGCTCTCTTTGCAGCCCGAAACAACGACTGCCTTGACCTTTTTGCCTTCAAGCTGGTCGAAACCGCAGCCTGCGAAAGCATCGGTCACATCCTTTGCGGTAAGGTCGATACGAAGGTCGGGTTTATCCGAACCGTAGGTCTCAAGAGCCTCTAAATAAGGGATCCTCTTGAAAGGAGCACCGGAAGCCCTGTTGTATTTGCCAAACTTTGCGAACACAGGCGGAAGAACGTCTTCAAGTACTTCAAAAACATCCTCCTGGGAAGCAAAAGCCATTTCCATATCAAGCTGATAGAATTCGCCCGGTGACCTGTCTCCTCTTGCATCCTCATCGCGGAAGCAGGGTGCTATCTGGAAATAGCGGTCAAAACCTGAGGTCATGAGCAGCTGCTTGAACTGCTGTGGTGCCTGGGGAAGGGCATAAAACTTGCCCGGGTGCTTACGCGCGGGAACAAGGTAATCCCTTGCACCTTCCGGTGAAGATGCGGTAAGGATGGGTGTTGTTATCTCAAGGAAGCCGTGCTCCGTCATCGACTGCCTTAATGCAGCCACAACGTTGCAGCGAAGGATGATATTCTTCTTAACTTCCGGGTTCCTGAGGTCAAGGTATCTGTATTTGAGGCGGAGCAGTTCGTCCGCATCGCGGCTCCTGTTGATCTCGAAAGGAAGCTCGTTGTAGCGGCAGGCGCCAAGGACCTCAACAGTTTCGGGAACTACTTCGATATCGCCTGTAGGCTGCTTGGGATTCTTTGAACTTCTCTCACGGACCGTTCCTGTAACGGAGATCGTTGATTCCTTTGTGATGGCCTTGAACTTCGCAACCATCTCGTCCTGGGCAACTACCTGGGTCGTTCCGTAAAAGTCACGGAGCACAACAAAAGCCAGGTTTCCTCCCACCTCTCTCATATTTTCGAGCCAGCCGGAAAGCCTGACGGTCTTTCCGACATCGCTTAATCTCAATTCTCCGCAAGTATGTGTACGGGATTGCATGGTATTACTCCTTTCAATTTGACGCTTTTCTCTTCTCCAGCGTCTTTTTATTTGATTCTTCTATATATTCTTCCAGTTCCTCGCTGTCCGTGGTCCGGATCATGTAAAGGAACGCAAGAAATACTTCCATGTCAAAATTTTTGACCTCATCGGTCATAAGCTCAATGGCAGTCTCGGTGTCAAAAGCCGCGCGATACGGGCGTTCCGACACAAGCGCCGCAAACACGTCGCACACCCTTAAGATCCTCGACATATACGGGATGTCGTCGCCCTTCAGGTTTGAAGGATATCCCGTCCCGTCGTAGTTTTCGTGATGATGAAGGATGGCAAGGCGGATCTCTTCGGTGTAAAGGTTGTTCGCCTTAAGGAATTCATAGCCCATCGTGGGGTGCATCCTCACGTATTTCAGGCGCTCCACGTCTGAGTCTATAAGCTCGCTGTCGCCTTCAAGATACTCGTTCAGCCTTAGCTTTCCGATATCGTGAAGAAGGCCTGCCTTTGCCACATCATTGCAAAACTCCTCACTGTTCCCAAGGACCCTTGCCAGATGTGACGCTATGTTGCTCACAAGGATAGCGTGGTCCAGCGCCTCGTCAAGCACCGACATGACGTCATCCGGGATCTCCGCTTCGTTTGCTTCGTTTTTTTCCTTTTCGTCCAGATAGAACATACCTCCGGCCGAAAGGACAGTTTGAATAAAATCCATAGGAAAAACCTCTTCCTTTCCGGGAAGACCACGAAAGCTGCCCTGTTTTGGGCATCTTTCAGGAACCGAAAACTGTCTCTTTAGCAAGAAAGTCTTCTTTTCTGCCGATCATTTCGTCAATGCGGTCAATGTAGTGGTTTACGTTCTTCACGTTCTCCACTCTCTCGATGCGTGTGTTTCCGTCAACTTTCGGGAAAACAAACTTTGACGAGCCTCCGGCACCAAGGGCAAGAATCGTCTGGACCTCCTCCATTATAAGGATGTTGTAGAGACATTCAAGTCCTTTTTTTGAATATCCGACATTTTCAAGGTTGTCGGCCATGTTTTTCTGCCTGTACAGGTAGTACGGCAAAAGCCCGTTTTCCGCGGCAAAATCCGCGGTCAGCTCTACCATGTCGGCAACAGACGAAAGGCCGGATCCTTCAAAATTCTTTTTCTCGGTCACAAGCCTTGCCGCGCGCTTGAGCGCGAGCGTGTGGACCGTCAGGCTTTCGGGTCCGAGCGCCTTTATCTGTCTTAACGTATTTTCAACTTCTTTTATTGTCTCGCCCTCAAGTCCAAGGATGATATCCATGTTGATATTATCAAGCCCGGTCTTCCTTGCCGCTTCAAAGGCTTCTTCTATCTGTTTTACGGTATGGCATCTTCCGATCTTTTTTAAGGTCTCATCATTCATGGACTGCGGATTGATCGAGATCCTCGTAACGCCCGTATCTTTTATGACCTTTAACTTATCGTCGGTGATGCTGTCCGGACGCCCGGCTTCAACAGTAAACTCCCTGCATTTTGAAAGGTCGAAGGTATCCCGCACCTTAAGGATCAGCCTTTCAAGCTGCGTAGCGGAAAGCGTTGTTGGCGTGCCGCCGCCAAAATATACGGAACTTATCCCGTGCCCCGGGAAAAGCTTTGCTGCAGCATCAATTTCCTTAAAAAGCGCCTCAAGATAAGGCTCCACAAGCCCTTCGTATCCCTTCACGGGGAAAGACGTAAACGAGCAGTAAGCGCACACTGTCGGGCAAAAAGGAATGCCGATGTAGAGGCTGTACTGGTTTTCATAATCAAGAGAAGACAGTATCTCATGCTCTCTCTTTGCAACCTTGAGGCTAAGGTCTGTCTTTCTGTCGGAGCAAAGATATTCTTTCTTCAGCCCCTCACGTATAGAAGCTTCGTCCTCGCCTGCTTCAAGCCGCTCATATACGAGCTTTGTGGGGCGGACGCCGGTAAGGATGCCCCAGGGAAGAGTTTTCCCTGTCTCCTTTGAAAGGATCCTGTATATAGCCCTTGCAAGCGTGTTTCTGTACTCTTTACGGTCAGGAAGTACCTTCCCTTCTTCAAAAGAAGTCACGCTCCCTGCCTTGATGAAAGCCACAGAGAAAGATTTTTCTCCGGTATGCACTATTATTCCGTTTTCAACATCAAATGGCTCTATTTCGCCATAATACAGCTTTCCGTCGGCAAACCTGACCTGTTCGAGCTCCTCGTCCCAATCGGTAAGGGATATCTCTAAGCTCTCGCCCTGGAAAAACGAGCGCACAAGGGGCTTTAATTCCTGCTCGAAAAGGTCGCCGGCAAGGATAAGCTGATAAGTAATATCAGACATATGGATTGTTCCTGATCTCGTGTTCTATAGTGGTCTTCGGACCGTGGCCGGAATAGACATAAGTGCGTCCGGGCAGTTCAAAAAGCTTGTCTTTGATGGATCTTATAAGCTTTCCGCTGTTGCCCGTGTGAAGGTCCGTGCGGCCGACCGATTCGAAAAACAGTGTATCTCCTACAAAAACAATATCCTGGTCTTCAAAATAGAAGCAGACACTGCCTTCGGTGTGTCCGGGTGTTGCTATCACCCTGAACCTGAAGCTCGCTATCTCCACGTTTTCACCGTCTTTTAACAGCCTTGTGGGCACGACAGCCGCTTCGCGTCCAAAGTTCCTCGATTCGTTCAATACGGTATCCTGCAGAAGCTCGTTCTCCTTCTCTCCCGCAAGTATCGGAAGCCTGAAGCGGGAAGCCAGTTCGTTCACGGCGTAGATGTGGTCGAAATGCCCGTGCGTGAGCAGGATCGCCACAGGGGTAAGCCCCTCTCTGGCAAGCGAATCCGCTATCTTCCCGGCATTGTCCGCAGGGTCTATTATCAGGCACTTCCCAAGCCTTTCATCTATCACGATATGACAATTTGTCCTTA
>JAGDCQ010000038.1 GCA_017958465.1 Lachnospiraceae bacterium | reverse complement strand
TATACCTTCTTGCCGATGATGGAAGCGTTGTAGGCGGAGCGCTCCCGATATGGGTGACAGTGGGGCTTGACGACAGTGGTGCAAAGCTTGTGGGAAAAGCACTGTTCGGAGTAAGGCTGCGTGATCTTGAGGTACTGCGTATGATAGCTGCAGTCATCGGCTTTGTTGTTATGCTCCTGAGCTTTTATCTCATCATCCATGCACTGGTCGAGATGGGCAGACAGCACAGGGTGACCGGCTATTTCTTCAGTGATGCGGTTACCGGCGGCAACAACCGTATGTATTTTCAGATAAAGGGCGAGGAACTCCTCAAGAAGATCAGAAATCGGAATAAAAACTACGCGATAGTGGATATCGAGCTCCTTAACTACAGGAATTATGTGGTGAGCCACTCTTTAAGACAGGGTGAAGCCCTGCTGCGAAAGGTTTACAGGATACTTGATAATAATACTCACAATAAAAATGAGCGCTGTGCGCATATGACTACGCCAACCTTCGGGCTGATCCTGCGTTATCTGAGCAGGGACGGGCTTGAGATGCGGCTGAACGGGCTGCTTGGCCTTCTCGGACAGGTGGATGATAATCATAAGTTCGCTTTTCAGGCGGGCGTAAAGCTCATCGACAGGGGCGAGAATGCCGAGAGCACAGATATCGCATCCTGGAAAGACGTAGATATAGACGAGGAATACAATAAGGCCTGCACCGCAAGGACCGTTCTGACGGAGACAGATGAGACGGGGTTTGCGATTTTTGATGAGCAGCTTATAAAAGACCAGCAATGGCTTGACACGGTTCAGGAAAAACAGGCAAAGGCCGTGGAAAACGAGGAGTTCATTGTTTATTATCAGCCCAAATATAATCCGAAGACAGACGAGCTTTGCGGTGCGGAGGCGCTTATACGCTGGCAGTCGCCGGAGCTTGGATTTGTTACACCCTTCAGGTTTATACCGATCTTTGAGAGGAACGGGTTTATAACGGAGATAGACCATTATATGATCTCCCACGTAGCAAGGGACCAGAAACGGTGGCTTGACGCCGGTTTCAAGTGCGTGCCTGTGTCCGTGAACGTTTCGAGGGCGCATTTTATTGAGAATACGCTTGCGGAGCAGATTCGTGATATCGTGGATAAAGCGGGCTGTCCTCATGAGCTGATCGAGATAGAGCTGACGGAGAGTGCTTTCTTCGATGACAAGAAGGCAATGATAGAAACAATCAACAAGCTTAAAAGCTACGGTTTTGCCGTATCCATGGACGATTTCGGTGCCGGTTACTCGTCACTTAATTCCCTTAAGGATATGCCGCTGGATGTACTTAAGCTGGATGCTGAGTTCTTCAGGGGCGCTTCTGAGGACGGCAGAGGAGAGATAGTGGTCTCGGAAGCCATAAAGCTGGCTAAAAACCTTAATATGCGGGTTGTGGCGGAAGGCGTTGAACTTAAGGAACAGGTTGATTTCCTGGCGGCTGAGGACTGCGATATGATCCAGGGGTATTATTACGCAAAACCAATGCCCGGGAATGACTTCGAACAAAGGATGGGGCAGGGTTTTGCCTCATGATGTATTGAGTATTTTAGAAAGCAAAGAGAGAATCAAGATGAGCGAAGAAGCAAATAAGTCCGAAAACACGAAAACACAGGTAAAAGAGAAAGGTTTCAAGGCTTTTCTGAAACGTAAGAACATAGTTTTTTCGGCAAAGAGCTATTTTGTGGATGCAATGGGTGCTATGGCAAGCGGTCTGTTCGCATCGCTGCTTATAGGGACCATCATCGGAACCCTTGGCGAACAGCTGAATATCCCGGTTTTAGTGCAGATCGCAGGCTACTGCAAAGGCGTGACCGGTCCTGCTATGGCGGTTTCCATCGCCTACGCACTTAAAGCCCCGCAGCTTGTGATGTTTTCGACCCTTGCGGTGGGAGCTGCCGCCAACAGCCTCGGTGGGG
>JAGDCQ010000309.1 GCA_017958465.1 Lachnospiraceae bacterium | reverse complement strand
TATCTTTGTGCACACTTTCCGCAAAGCTCTGCTATAATAACACTCGTAAACCCCAATACATTATATAGTTTTTGCTACACCCCATAAGTAACAAAAATACCTTCTCCGAAAATAGACAGCATTCCCGGCTGTCTATTTTTGCTTTAAAAAACTTTCAAGTTGTGGTACTATATAACGGAGTATAGGAATAAACAGATTCAAGGGTATTTTCTATGAAAACGGGAGAAATAATCTTTCGAGATCCAAAAAAGAATACCGAGGAAATAATAGATACACTGGGCGGGACCATTAGTTCCGAACTGTATGACTTAAGGTACTGGTACGACCTTCCGGATTTCCTTGTAAGGGACGCAGTCTTTGCGGACACATCCGAGATGTTCTGCGACCCTTGTGAGCCTGTGCCCGGCGATAAGGTACGGCTTCAGATCCGTGTGGCCATGGACAACGTGGACAAGGTCGTGATCCACATAAACGGCAATGCTTTTGACACCATCAAGATCCGCAGGACCTCTCTTTTTGATTACTATGAGTACACGTATACCTGCGGCACAGATGCTTTCAGCTATTACTTTGAGATCTTTAACAAAGTGGACCATGTTTTCTACTCGGGAGCCGGCATAGGCGATGAGGAGCACTGCAAGCAGTACGCCTTCCGCGTGATACCGGTCTTTTCGACCCCGAAGTGGGCAAAGGGCGCAGTTATGTACCAGATCTTTGTGGACAGGTTCTTCGACGGCAACACAGAGAGCGACGTCAAAACAGGCGAGTACTACTACCTTGGCGGCGCTACCGTCAGGAGCGATGACTGGTACAAGCATCCCGCAAATCTCGGTGTGCGGGAGTTTTACGGCGGAGACTTGCCCGGGATCCTTAAAAAGCTGGACTATCTGAAGTCCCTCGGAGTAGAGGTCATCTACCTTAATCCCATCTTTGTTTCGCCATCGAACCATAAGTACGATATCCAGGATTACGACTACGTAGATCCTCATTTTGCCGTGCTCGTAAAGGACGGCGGTGCGCTGCTGATGAACGGCGACACCGACAACACCCATGCCGAGCGCTTCAGGACACGTGTGGCTTCCAGGGAGAACCTTGAGGCGGCCAACGCTATGTTTGCCACCCTTACGAAGGCTATCCACGAAAAAGGGATGAAGATAATCCTGGACGGCGTTTTCAACCATTGCGGAAGCTTCAACAAGTGGCTGGACCGTGAAAAGATCTACTCCGGCGTGCCGGGATATCCGCCGGGGGCCTACGTTTCAAAGGACAGCCCTTACAGGTCCTTCTTCCATTTCAGGGACGAGAACGCATGGCCTGACAACGACACTTACGCAGGCTGGTGGGATCACGCCACTCTTCCGAAGCTGAATTACGAGCAGTCTCCCGAGCTTGAGGAATACATCCTCGGGATAGCAAAGAAATGGGTGGCTCCGCCTTACAATATAGACGGCTGGCGCCTTGACGTTGCCGCCGACCTTGGGTCGTCCGCGGAATACAACCACAAATTCTGGCGCAAGTTCAGGGATGCGGTAAAATCCGTGAATCCCGACACCATAATAATAGCCGAGCACTACGGGGACCCTGCGGACTGGCTCCAGGGCGACCAGTGGGATACCGTAATGAATTACGACGCCTTTATGGAGCCTGTGACCTGGTTCCTGACCGGTATGGAGAAGCACAGCGACGAATACCGCGAGGACCAGCTCTGCAACCAGGAGCACTTCCTTGGCGCCATGACATATTACATGAACCGCTTCGTCAGAAGCTCGCTGCTAACAGCTATGAACGAGCTTTCAAACCACGACCATTCAAGGTTCCTCACAAGGACAAACAAGATGGTCGGAAGGAGCGCAAACCTCGGACCTTCCTCGGCCAGCATGAACATCAACCCTGCAGTTATGCGAGAGGCAGTTGTCATGCAGTTTACGTGGCCCGGCGCTCCCACCATCTACTACGGCGACGAAGCCGGCGTGTGCGGTTACACGGACCCCGACAACAGGCGCACCTACCCGTGGGGCAACGAGGATAAAAAGCTCCTTGAGTTCCATCGCGAGGTGATAAGGCTGCATAACTCCTACAACGCGCTGAAGACAGGTTCGCTCATGATGCTGAACGCTTCCTACGGAGTGCTGTGCTATAGCCGTTTCGACACGGATGATATCTTTATCATCGTGATAAATAACAATACCACCGAGCAGGAGATAACGGTGCCTGTATGGCGGGCAGGGATGCTGGAGGATATGCCTATCTGTACGCTGGTGACCACGACCCCGGAGGGCTACAACTTTGAAGCCATCATCAGAAAGCCGCAGAAAGGCCTCCTGACACTCAAACTTGCACCTTATTCTGCGACGGTGCTGAAGAATATCTCGCAATATCTGACATGAAAAAAGACGTTAAGACCATACTTCGTCTGATGGACGAAAACTACGGGACAGACCTGGTCTGTTACCTTGACCACGAAAACGCCTGGCAGCTGCTTTTTGCAACTATCTTAAGCGCGCAGTGCACGGACAAGCGTGTAAACGAGGTAACAAAGACACTTTACAGGGACTATCCCGACCTTAAGAGCTTTGCTTCCGCGTCCTATGAAGAAATGGAGGAGGCGGTGCGCTCCACGGGCTTTTACAAGCATAAAGCCAAGGCGCTTGTGGACTGCGCAAGGATCCTGCTTGAGAAATATGACGGCGTTGTCCCCTCCGATATAGACGAGCTCACAAAGCTCCCGGGAGTGGGCAGGAAAACGGCCAACGTGGTGCGCGGAAACGTGTACGGGATCGACAGTGTTGTCGTGGATACTCACGTAAAGCGCGTTTCAAGGCGGCTTGGACTGACAAAAGAAGAGGACCCTGTAAAGATCGAGTTCGACCTTTACAAAGTCCTTCCTAAAGACCACTGGACGCTTGTGAACCTGCAGTTCATAGCCCACGGGCGTGGGCTGTGCGATGCGCGCAGGCCCCGCTGCGAAGAGTGTTTTCTTAAAGATCTGTGTGAATACCGGCTCAAAACGAGTCGAGGATCTGCTCGAGCGAGTCGATGAGTTTGTTCTTTGTGACGCTTTCAAGGGATTCCGCGCGCTCGATAAGGTCGTTTAAGGCGGCTCTGTCGCAGCGGTCTTTGTAGATCTCCGCAAGGGCGATGTAGTCCTTCGAGATGTCGGAGCCTATGGAAAGGGAGTAGTTCAGCACTTCTTCGGCTTCACGGTTGAAAAACATAGAACGGAGGAGCTCCGCTTCCTTCGAGAGGCACTGCAAAAGCTTCAGGTAGTTCTCGTCGCACTTGCACAGGAACTCAAAGTTTGTGACACCGTACTCCAGCTTTATGTCGGTGTTTGACTTGCCGCGAAGGCTCAGGATCTTCTCCTTTGCAAGGGCCCGTATCTCGGCTTCGTTTGCGGTCATCGCGTCGAAGGCGGGCAAAAGCCCCAAAGGCAGCTTGTCCAGCGGGACATTGATATAAGGCAGGTTTGAGATATCCTTTTTGCGCGATGTATTGGCTTCCATCTCGCGATCCCAGAAGGACTCCGAAGCCTGTTTCTCTTTCCTTGTATTCTTAGCGATCTCGTATGCTATGAGTACCGCCAGGACCAGCGATGGCCCTATTATCGAAATCATCATGATAAATAACCTCCTGAAGTGGAGTTGCCGTAAGGCGGAAAGGATAAATATGAACTTCTACAACAAAAAAAGCCAAAGGACTATTATCGTAATCATTGCAGTGGTCATCGTTGTCGCGATGGTATTAGCTCTTCTTGCACCGATGTTATAATAATCATACTCAAAAACGAGCAAAAAGTCAATGTGTGCGCGGCCCCGCAGGACCGGGCGGAAAAGCCGTGAAGCGGGGTGCACAGGGTTACGGATATGGGTGAACGGTTTATAGTAATGGCAGGTACGGCGGGCGCCGGGCGCGCGCTGATGCCTGATATGCAAAAGGGGCTTCTTGCCTTTCCCCTGTTTTTTCAAAGAAAGGCAAGGAGGCTTGAGGCAGAGGACAGGGCGCTTTTTGAGCTCGAGGCGGAGGAGCCTGCGGCAGAGAGGTGCCTTAGGCTTTCGGAAAGAAGCGTTTTTGCCGGGCTCTGGGATCTGCATAACGCGTGCGGGTGCGGCGTAAAGGTCAGGCTCGACGCCATACCCTGCGACCAGGTAACCATAGAATTGTTTGAAAGGGCAGAGCTGAGCCCCTACGAAGAAGCGGGCGGAAACACTGTCCTGCTGGTAACGGACAGCCCTGTCGGGCTTCTTTCGTTCTTTGGGGAGAGGAATATCAGGAGCAGCCTGATAGGTACCCTTACCGAAGACAATGCCTGCGTTGTGATAAGCGAAGCAGGGACAAGGTACATCACACCGGAAAGAAAATAGTCATATACATGGAGGAGAACCAATGAAGGACCGTATTTTACATGCAATCGAAAAGAACTCGAAGATCGATATCAAAGACCTGGCGAAGATGATAGGCGCCACCGAAGAAGAAGTCGCGGCATGCATCGCGGAGATGGAAGCGGACCGCATTATCTGCGGATATCCTGTGCTCATCAACTGGGATAAGACGGATCACGAGAATGTAACGGCCCTTATCGAGGTCAAGGTTACTCCTCAGAGAGGGCAGGGTTTCGATAAGATCGCGGAGCGCATCTACAAGTACGACGAGGTGGAGGCAGTTTACCTTATGTCGGGCGGTTTCGACCTTACAGTCGTTATCCGCGGAAAGAGCATGCGTGAGGTTGCGACGTTTGTTTCCGGGCATCTTGCACCCATGGAATATGTCCTTAGCACCGCAACCCATTTTGTGCTCAAAAAGTACAAGGAGCACGGGATCCCGCTTGAGACCGTGACTGAAGAAGAAAGGATGCTTATTACGCCGTGAGAAACCCCTTAGCTGATAAAGTGACACAGATCCGGCCCTCCGGCATCAGGAAGTTTTTCGATATCGTTACGGAAATGAAGGACGCTATCTCTTTGGGCGTTGGTGAGCCGGACTTCGAAACTCCCTGGCATATCCGTGAAGAGGGCATTTATTCCCTTGAAAAGGGCAAAACAACCTATACATCAAATTCCGGCCTTAAAGAGCTCAGGATCGAGATTACAAGATACTTAGAGCGCCGGTTCAACCTTTTATACGATCCGCTGCACGAGACCATTGTTACAGTGGGCGGCAGCGAAGCCATAGACCTTGCGCTCCGCGCGATGTTAAACCCCGGCGACGAGGTAATAATCCCGCAGCCCTGCTATGTTTCCTACCTTCCCTGCACCGTGCTTGCAGACGGTGTTCCTGTAACGATCGATCTAAAAGCCGAAAACGAATTCAGACTTACGGCAGAGGAACTTGAAGCGGCCATCACACCAAAGACCAAGATATTGATCCTGCCTTTCCCCAATAACCCCACAGGTGCAGTTATGACAAGGAGTGACCTGGAGGCTATCGCAAAGGTTATTGAAAAACACGATATTTTCGTGCTTTCGGACGAGATCTACTCGGAACTTACTTATTGCGGCGATCACGTTTCCATAGCCGGGCTTCCCGGGATGCGTGAGCGGACCATAGTGATCAACGGGTTTTCCAAGTCATATGCCATGACAGGATGGCGCCTTGGGTACGCATGCGGACCGGCAGAGATCATCTCCCAGATGACAAAGATCCATCAGTTTGCCATTATGTGCGCACCTTCCACAAGCCAGTTTGCGGCTGTTGAGGCTGTCCGCAACGGCGACGAGGATGTGGCGCGTATGCGCGAGTCTTACGATAACAGGAGACGCTTTGTTGTCAGTACTCTAAGAGAAATGGGTCTTCCGACCTTTGAACCTCTGGGAGCTTTCTATGCATTCCCCTGCATAAAGCAGTTCGGGATGACATCAGATGAGTTCGCCACAAAGCTTTTGATGGAGGAAAAACTTGCCGTGGTTCCGGGAACTGCATTCGGTGATTGCGGAGAAGGGTTCTTAAGGATCTCTTA
>JAGDCQ010000308.1 GCA_017958465.1 Lachnospiraceae bacterium | reverse complement strand
GATGGGGCAGGGTTTTGCCTCATGATGTATTGAGTATTTTAGAAAGCAAAGAGAGAATCAAGATGAGCGAAGAAGCAAACAAGTCCGAAAACACGAAAACAGAGGTAAAGGAAAAGGGTTTCAAGGCTTTTCTGAAGCGTAAGAACATAGTTTTTTCGGCAAAGAGCTATTTTGTGGATGCAATGGGTGCGATGGCAAGCGGTCTGTTTGCATCGCTGCTTATAGGAACTATTATCGGAACCCTTGGCGAACAGCTGAATATCCCGGTTTTAGTGCAGATCGCAGGCTACTGCAAAGGCGTGACCGGTCCTGCTATGGCGGTTTCCATTGCCTACGCACTTAAAGCCCCGCAGCTTGTGATGTTTTCGACCCTTGCGGTGGGAGCGGCCGCCAACAGCCTCGGTGGGGCGGGTGGACCGCTTGCGGTGTTTTTCATAGCGATAATTGCGACAGAGATCGGAAAGATGGTCTCTAAGGAGACAAAGATAGACATCCTTGTTACACCCCTTGTGACCATAGGAACAGGCGCTGCACTGTCAATACTTTGCGCCCCCTGGATCGGTATAGCCGCAAGCAGCATAGGCAACCTGATCATGTGGGCTACCGAACTTCAGCCGTTCCTGATGGGAATTGTGGTTTCCGTTGTAGTGGGGATGGTCCTTACACTCCCCATAAGCTCTGCGGCCATCTGTGCGGCCTTTGGCCTTACAGGCCTCGCGGGCGGCGCCGCTGTTGCGGGGTGTTCCGCGCAGATGATAGGTTTTGCGATAATGAGTTTCAGGGAAAACAAGTGGGGAGGCCTTGTTTCACAGGGCCTTGGGACCAGTATGCTCCAGATGGGCAATATCGTGAAGAATCCGAGGATATGGATCCCTCCGACACTGGCTTCTGCCATTACCGGTCCGCTTGCTACCTGCGTTTTCAAGATGCAGATGAACGGCGAAGCGATAGCCTCCGGAATGGGAACGTGCGGGCTTGTCGGGCAGATAGGCGTTTACACCGGCTGGCTCAAAGGTGTTGCAGCGGGGACAAAGACGGCGGTAACGGCTTTCGACTGGATAGGGCTTGTGCTCATCTGCTTTGTGCTTCCTGCCGTGCTTACGTGGATTTTCGGCCTTTTATTCAGGAAGCTCGGCTGGATAGGGAAGAACGATCTCAAGCTTGAAAATATCTGATGAAACAGGGTTAAAAAATAAAAGGGAGTGTAGCAAAGTTGAGGTATTTATCTGATTATCTGTCCACCATAGCGCCTTCGGCGAAGATCATCATCGTGGTGTCGATCATGCTGATCACCGGTTTTTTGATGACCAGGCTTACGAAACTGCTGAAGCTGCCGAATGTTACGGCGTATATCGTGGCGGGGATACTTATCGGGCCATCGGTCTTTCGGCTTGTGCCCGCGGATGTGGTGAAGGGCATGGATTTCATGTCCGATATCGCGCTGGCGTTTATAGCTTTTTCGACAGGCGAGTTTTTTAAGTTCAGTGCCCTGAAAAAGAACGGAGCCAAGGTGTTTGTCATCACGCTGTTTGAGTCGATGGCGGCGTCTGCCGGGATATTTGTCCTGGCGTATGTGATCCTCCACCTGGATTTTGCTTTTTCCATAGTGCTTGCGGCTCTTGCGGCTACAACGGCACCTGCGTCCACGCTGATGACGATCCATCAGACAGGGGCAAAGGGCGAGTTTGTCGATACGCTTTTGCTTGTGGTGGCGGTAGACAACATCGTGGGACTGCTTGCTTACTCTGCGGCTATCTCGGTGGCGGTGGCTTCCTATTCAGGCAGCGGGTTTGCTATTTCCGGCGTATTTGCATCGATAGGCAAAAACCTCGGAGTTTTGCTGCTTGGAGCTGTGTTTGGCGCGATCATGAACTTTACGATAGGGTCGAGCAAAACAAACGACAACAGGCTGATCATCGCGATAGCGATCTTGCTGTCTTTCTGCGGGATCTGTACTCTGATGAGCATTTCTCCGCTCCTTGGCTGCATGTCTATGGCGACCATCTACTACAATATGTCCGAAGACGAAAAACTCTTCAAACAGCTGAATTACTTCAGCCCGCCGCTGCTTTTGCTGTTCTTTGTAAGGAGCGGTATGAATTTCGATCTGAAGGCGCTGATCTCGCCCTCCGGCGCAGTCGGCACCACGCCGCTCCTGGTGATCGGCATATTGTATTTCATAGTCAGGATCATCATGAAATACGGCGGTGCATGGCTTGGGTGCTTTGTAGTGCATAAGCCGCCGAAGATCCGTAATTACCTGGGGTTTGCGCTCATTCCGCAGGCGGGAGTCGCCATCGGTCTTGTGGCCCTTGGGGCGCGTACGATAGGCGGTGCCGAAGGAGAGGCGCTTGAGACGATAATCCTGGCTTCGAGTGTGCTCTACGAGCTTGTGGGGCCGGCTGTTGCCAAGCTTTCGCTGCATCTTTCGGGCTCGTATTCGGATAAGCTCGAGGAGATCGTCGCAGTGGACGAAAAGACTGAGACAGGCGAGAAAAAGAGCAATCTGGATCTGCTTATAGAGCGTATCCAGAAGATACAGGAAGAGCTGCCTGTACACGAGATAAACGAGAACGAGGAAGCGTTTACGGAGGCCGCGGAGTCCTACTATGAGGATGTTCTGCCGCCGAGGCTGAAAAAGCGATACGGAAGGCGCTGAGAGCCGGAAAAGTTTGAAATAACAGCTTTTGTTGCGATCATACAGAGAAAGGAAAGGTCCGGTCTGACCGGACGGGTATTATCATGAATAATTGGGATCCGATAGCAAAATTACTTGGAGAATGGTCTGTGGGGGTCGGCACGGCATCTGTTATGTTCCGGCTGGGGATCAGTATGTTCCTGTCGGCATTTGTCGGCTGGGAAAGGTCGTCAAAGAGGCATTCCGCGGGTCTGCGCACCTTTATGCTTGTGTCGCTTTCCGGCACCCTTGCAATGATCATGGACCAGTTCATAGCGCTGTCCAACCCGGGGCATATGTACATTCTTTCGGGCGCAGCCATCATCGCGATAGCGACGATAAGCGTAAACTCCATATTGTTCTCGTCAAGGAACCAGATCAAGGGTCTTACGACTTCTGTCGGCCTTTGGACCTGGAGCCTTATAGGGCTTACGATCGGCGCGGGTTACTACACTGTCGCGCTTGTTGCGTTTGCCGTTCTGTTCGTTGAGCTTATGTGGTTCCCGACAATGGAAGTGTTCTTAAAGAACCGTTCGAACCATTTCGAGATACATCTGGAGCTTAAAAACAGCGTGTTCTTGCAGGACTTTGTTGCAACCATAAGAAAACTTGGACTTAAGATAGACGATATCGAGCTTAACCCGGCTTACGCAGGATCGGGCCTCAGCGTTTACTCCATCGCCATATCGATCTCGAGCGCACAGCTCAAAAAGTACAAGACCCACGCCGAGATCATAGAGGCCCTAAGGACCCTTGAATACGTATACCACATCGAAGCAATATAAAAATCTACCCGGGGGACGGTTCTCCGGGTCAATTTCAACCGGAGAACCGTCGCCCGGGTCAGGAGAACATAGATGGATTTAGAAAAGCAGAAAACTGCGCCTGTTTACGAGGCGCTTGAAAGATTCAGAAAACAAAGGGTGGTGCCCTTTGATGTGCCGGGGCACAAGCGGGGGCGCGGAAACCCGGAGCTTGTTACACTCCTTGGTGAAAAGTGCGTCGGGCTCGACGTTAATTCCATGAAACCGCTTGACAACCTCTGTCATCCGGTTTCAGTCATCTTAGATGCGGAAAACCTGGCAGCAGAGGCTTTTGGAGCTGCCCACGCCTACTTTATGGTGGGCGGGACCACAAGCGCGGTGCAGAGTATGGTGCTTACGGCCTGCAAAGCCGGAGACAAGATAATATTACCGCGAAATGTACACAGGAGCGTTATAAACGCTCTTGTTCTTTGCGGGGCTGAGCCGGTTTATGTTAACCCGGAAGTGGATAACCACATAGGGATCGCTCTCGGAATGGACCTAAAGCAGGTGGAGGATGCTATTGTAAAGCATCCGGATGCAAAAGCCATTCTTGTCAACAACCCCACGTATTACGGCATTTGCTCGGATCTTCGCACGATCACAAAGCTTGCCCACGAGCACGGTATGATGGTGCTTGTGGACGAAGCCCACGGGACACACCTGTATTTTAACGAGAATCTGCCTGTTTCTGCTATGGAAGCGGGAGCGGATATGGCTGCGGTCAGCATGCATAAATCCGGCGGAAGCCTTACCCAGAGCTCACTTTTGCTGCTGGGACCGGGCGTTAACACCCGCTACGTGGAGCAGATCATCAACCTGACCCAGACCACAAGTGCAAGCTATCTTCTTCTTTCCAGCCTTGATATTTCAAGGCGAAACCTTGCTCTGCGCGGGAAAGAATCCTTTGAAAAGGTAAAGGAAATGGCAGAATACGCCCGCAGCGAGATCAATTCCATCGGCGGTTACTATGCTTACGGCAAGGAACTGGTGAACGGTACGAGCATTTTTGACTATGATGTTACTAAACTTTCGGTCTACACGCGGGACATCGGCCTTACGGGTATAGAAGTGTACGACATCCTGAGGGATGAATACGACATTCAGATCGAGTTTGGCGATATAGGAAATATCCTGGCGTACATCTCCATAGGTGACAGGATCCAGGATATAGAGCGCCTTGTGGGCGCACTTGAAGATATCAAGCGACTGTATTCCAAGCCAAAGTCAAAGCAGCACAACTCGGAGTATATAGCTCCCATCGTTGCTACAACGCCTCAGAAAGCTTTTTACGCGGAAAAGGAGCTTGTCCCCATCCGCGAGACCGCAGGGCGCATTTGCGGCGAGTTTGTTATGTGCTACCCGCCCGGGATCCCGATCCTTGCGCCCGGCGAGACCATCACCAAGGAAATAATAGATTACACGCTCTATGCCAAGGAAAAGGGGTGCTCCATGCAGGGCCCCGAGGACGGAAGCCTTGAGCGGTTAAATGTTTTGAAATGAGAGGATAGAAAACGATGGAGTTTTGGTTTTCCGAAATGCACACGGATAATGTAAAAATGTCGATCCGCGTGGAAAAACAGCTTTTTTCCGGACAAAGTGATTATCAGAAGATCGATGTTTTCGAGTCCCAGGAGTTCGGGCGGTTTATCACCTCCGACGGCAGTGTTATCTTCTCGGAGAAGGACGAGTTCACTTACGACGAGATGATCGTCCATGTGCCTATGGCTGTACATCCGAACGTGAAAAAGGTACTTGTGATAGGCGGTGGTGACGGAGGCGTAGCCAGAGAACTGGCCCACTATGAAGAGATCGAGGAAATAGACGTGGTGGAGCCCGATGAGATGTTCGTGAACGTTTGCCGCGAGTTTTTCCCGGACAATGCCTGCGGTTTGGACGATCCGCGCGTAAAACTCCACAACCGAGACGGCCTGCGTTTCCTGCGCGGAAAGATAGATGAATACGACCTGATAATCAGCGATTCCACGGATCCCCTCGGGCACACTGCGGGCCTTTTTACAAAGGAATTCTACGGTTCCTGCTACAAGGCCTTAAAGGAGGACGGGATCCTGGTTTATCAGCACGGAAGCCCCTTCTTCGACGAAGACGAGGAATCCTGCCGCGCAATGCATAAAAAAGCCTACAAGAGCTTCCCCATAAGCCGTGTTTACCAGGCGCACATCCCCACATGCCCTTCGGGCTACTGGCTTTTCGGCTTTGCAAGCAAGAAGTACCATCCGCTAAACGACCTTGACGCGAGACGCTGGAAGCAGCGCCACATAAAAACTTGGTACTACACCACAAATCTGCACCGCGGCGCATTTATGCTTCCGAAGTACGTGGAAGATCTGCTTGAGGAAGAGGAAGGAAAGAAGAAAGCATAGAAGAGAAATGAAATGATATCCATAGGAGAACAGATAGTTACACTGGTAAACGACAACAGCCATATAGTTTCTTTACGTCAACTGTCCAAAGGACTCTGCTCTAAGAGTGCAATAAACAATATCGTTACAGGTGGAAATGCTGCGGACCCCAGACTGCTCAAGCTGCTGTTGCAACGGGTTGGCAAATCGCAAAACAAGTTAGAATTTGTTGCCACCAAGGAGTTCATTGATATTGCAAGAGCACAGTCTGAGTTTGATGATTGCATAGATAGCCGTAATAGCACTAAAGCATCCGAATTATTGAGAAAGCTGGAAACGATATACTGTGATGGAGAAAGCGTGAGTGCTGTTAAAATGTACAATCTCAGAAATAATGCAGCTTATCGGTATTATATAAACAATGATGTTAACGGAGCTCTTGAACTGATACAAAAAGCGATAGCGATCACGGTCCCTCAAATAAATAAAAAGAGGATGTTGCAGCTCTGCCTTTCATCCGTTGAGATCGAAAATCTTTTGTTTATGTGCTTTATGAAGGTCAAAGCAGCGCAATCAGAAGAAAATACCACGGAGTGCAGAAGACTGGTCAATGACATTTTTGAATATATTGAAAAAAAGGTAACAGATCGCGAAGAGGCGGAGTATATTCTTCCAAAAGCAAAATGGGTAAGTGCAAACCTGTATCTTTCAGAAGGAAACCCCCAAAAGGCCGTTTCTGAATGCGATGAAGGACTGATACTTCTCAGAAAAAGTGGCTTTATGCAGATGATGCTTCCAATGCTTGAGATAATAATCCGGCATGGAGAGAAATGCGAATTGTCAGAACCATATGATTCGTACCGGAATTATAAAGAAATGATAGATTCTGTATGTGACAGGTTTTTGCGAAACAAAGCAAGACTGGATTCTTTGTTCCTTGAACCTGACAGAGCAGTCTACCATTATGAAGCAGAGGTCTACCGCGGTCAGAGGAGGATCAAAAAAATGACGCAGGAAGACGTGGCTGAAATAGCAAACACAAACTTTGATTCCGTCTCGCGATATGAAAACGGGAAGCGTTCGCCACAGAAAAACAAGTATTTGGAACTTGCCAATGCCTTGAACCTGAACTATGCAAAACAGTCGACATCGCTTATCTGTGAAAACTTTTCAATCTTGGAAGCAGAACAAACTATGCGTGAACTGCTGATCAATGAAAACTTTCAGTTGTTAGAAGAAAAGTTAGATGTGATCGAAAAGAAGATAAACTGCAGTTTTATCAGTAATCAAGCATTGATAGCATATTATCGGAACTGGATTGGATTACGGAAAGGTATAATAGATCCGCTTAAAGTTATACAAATAGATTCGGACATAATTGAAAAAGAATATCCGATATTAAGCTCAAACGTCATAAGACCGCCTTTTTTGTGGGAAAGCAGGCTTTTAGCACAGGTTTATTCCTGCCTCATGAGAATGGGAAAAAAGGATGAGGCAGAGGTTCTTCTGAAAAAAGTTCTTGACACGATCAGTGACAGCTATGTAGACAGAAAACAAATGAACAGGATATATGGTGTTCATGCAGGAAACTATTTCAGACAGACTATTGAAAAAGGCGGATTTGAAGAGTTTGTCGAATACTCTGTAACTTGTCGGTACTGTAAACCACTTGATAATGCTTTTTCAAGTTACGCGGCACATATATATAATGACAACCGAATACTTAGTAAAGAGTACGCAATACTGTCATTGTGCGCCGCGCAACTATGTAAGAGCCCCAATATACCAAGAATAAGTGAATTTATTGAAAAGTGGTATACGGATTAATGCCAATCATAATAATCCGGGCATGGGATAGGAGGTGTTACGACGGGGTTGGTAGCATCGTGAGTAGAATAATATAGGACAGTGCTTGCCGCCCGGACGATTGTAGGAAATGTAGCAGTAGTGGTTAAGAAAAGTGCTAAGATAATGACAATGGTAAGAGTCTTTAGCTTTTTTAATGTTGTTTTCATAAGATTGCTCCTTGTTAGTATGATAGATAGAATGGTATAGCCACAATGAAAAAAAGAACATGTCGTTTCGTAGTCCATCTCAAAAAATATTTAAATTGGACTACGAAACGACATGTTCCATTGAAAAGTAATGTTGTATAAGATAATTGGTGCAATTGCAAAACCATAAAATAGTTACAGGATGATCGTCGCGAAATCGTGCTGTGGCGGGGAGGAGAAAACGAAGAGGCTATGAGGATTAAAAACATACTGGTTGTTTTATTGTTGTTAATATGTATAATTATATCTGTAG
>JAGDCQ010000037.1 GCA_017958465.1 Lachnospiraceae bacterium | reverse complement strand
GCAAAGGCGCTGGGCCTTGAAAACGAGATCGGACAGATAAAGATTGGGCTTAAGGCAGACCTTGTCACCATCAACATCAACAACGAACACTTCATGCCCGCCACAAATGCCGTTTCCGCACTTACTTACTCTGCAGCGGCTTCGGATGTGGACACCGTGATAGTTGACGGAAAGATCCTTATGGATAAAAAGGTTTTGAAGACTATAGATGAGGAGCACGTTTTCTTTGCTGCCAACAGGATAGCAAAGAGGATAGGCTTAAGATAAGGAGATCGTATGGAGAAGATCGCAAGCTTTACAGTTAACCACAACAACCTGTTTCCGGGGCTTTACGTTTCGAGGAAGGATAAAAAGGACGGCGTGACCGTGACCACCTTCGATCTGCGTTTTACGGCACCAAACAGGGAGCCTGTTATGGACACTCCTGCCATCCACACCATAGAGCATCTGGGAGCCACATTCCTGCGCAACAGCGCAAGGAAAGATGAGATCGTCTACTTTGGGCCCATGGGCTGCAGGACAGGTTTTTATCTGCTGATGTTCGGTGACCTTGAGCCGAAAGGGATCGAAAAGCTGGTGCTTGACATGTGTGATTTCATAATAGGCTTTGAAGGGGAGATCCCGGGCGCAAAGCCTGAGGAGTGCGGCAATTATCAGGAGCAGAACCTCAATATGGCGAAGTTCTATATCGAGGACTACAAGGACGAGATCACAGAGTATCAAAGGTTTACATATCCGCAATGAGCGGAAAAGGAGAGGAAATGTATTTTGACGGGGAAAGAGAGGTTGTCGGCATAATCGCGGCCATGAAGGCCGAGATCGACGACCTGAAGAGCAGGATCACAGATCCCGGGACCGTGGAGATCAGCGGTATCACGTATGTTTACGGGCGTCTGGGGAAGTATGATGTTGTTGCTGCCCAGTGCGGGATCGGCAAGGTTTTCGCGGCTGTCTGCGCGCAGACCATGATCCTTACATTTAAGCCGGGCAGGATCATCAACATCGGTGTCGGCGGTTCACTGACACCGGAGCTCGACATAGGCGATATCGCCATAGCGGAAAGCTGTGTCCAGCACGATATGGACACAAGCGCTGTAGGGGACCCTGTGGGGCTCATCTCCGGGATCAATATCATCAATATTCCGGGAGACAAAGAGATAGCGGATGAGCTTTTGAAGACTGCCGAAGGCCTTGGGATCAAGGCAAAGCGCGGTGTGATAGCCTCCGGAGACTGCTTTGTGAGCAGCAGCGCGAAAAAGAAGTATATCGCAGACACGTTCAATGCCATCGTTTGCGAGATGGAAGGCGCGGCCATAGGCCATGTCTGCTATATCAATAACATGAGATACTGTGTTGTACGGGCTGTTTCGGACAACGGCGACGAAGATTCCGGCAAGGATTATGTGGCAAGCCTCAACAAGGCGTCCGCAGCCGCGCTGAAACTTATATATGGTTACTTAAACTAAAAGGATGGGAGAAAAAGAACAATGAAAAAACTGATAACTGCAGTATTTGCCTTTGTGGCCGCTATTCTTCTGGCGGTACCGTTCACGGCAAAGGCTGATGACCCTACGCCGTACTTTAAGGGGCAGATGCCTTCTGAAATTTCCTGGACAGAGGGTGCGCAGGCCTATTATGCTGTAAATGCCGTACGCCCCGACGGAACAAATGACGGACTTATTTACGACTGGTTTATTGTATACAACGATGTTGTCTACGACCTTAAAGACCCTTCCTGGGAGCAGGATAAGACCCTTGTTCCGTGCGGTCACGGAATGTCGGTCGGTAGTGACGGGATCCTTCAGATAAACGATATCGAGGCATCGCTCAACGGAGCAGAGCTTTTCTGTATAGTTCATGATGATATCCTTAACTGTGCCGTGCAGAGTGAAAGAACTGTCATCAACGTTGTTGAAAATGCGGGAGCACGCCAGATCAGAAACTATTTTGCTCTTAATCCGCAGGCTTGGACCTATAAAGTGAGCAAACAGATCTCGGACTATACTTCACCCCTGCCACTTCATTGCTTTGTAAATCCTGAAGATGTTGAATACGCAGCAGGCTGGGATTCTTCAAAGGTAAGCTATCAATGGTATGAGATATCGAACGCATCGGCAGCATCAAACAACAGAACACAGGCACAGCGCCTCCAGAGCATGACTGCGCTCATGGATGACAGTGCATATCAGGAATGCTATATGATGGCACCTGCTGCCGTTCCTATGACTGAATACTATGTATGTATGGTCACATACGAGCCCGGTGACGGTTCAAAGCTTGTTATATACAGCCCTGTTATACGTGTGGACTGGAACGAAGGCGGCGGAGAAGGATACAGGGAGTATACAGCTCCCGACATGTATTATGTCGGTTTTGGCGCCATCCCCAAGGATGATCCGCTTGTAGTTGAGCAGGGCTCTTCTGTAAACGATCTTGACCTGAAAGTACGCTTCTTCACATCAAACGGATATTTACCTGCAACAAACCTGCCTTCCCGTTTTGTATTCAGGGATGAGACAACAGGTGCCAGGATAACGGAGTTTTCCACACTTGGAAACCAGACTGTCAGGATGATATGGGGACCTTACGAGACCACAGTGAACGTTAAGGTGGTTGCTAAGCCCAGCCCGACTCCTACATCTACACCTACACCGACCTCTACACCGACCCCTACACCTACTCCGGAGCCTACAAGCACTCCTACACCGGTGCCCACCAGCACTCCTACACCTGTACCTACAAGTACACCTACACCGGTGCCTACGCCCACAACGGCGCCTACAGAGGAGCCCACACCTACTCCCGCTCAGGTGGAGACACCTACGCCCGCTCCCGAAACGCCTACCCCGGAGCCTACAAAGGCTGAGGAAAACGCGCCTACGGCAACACCCACAAATACACCTACGCCTACGATACCGCCCACACCCACATCCGAACCCACAAACACCCCTACTCCGGTGCCGGGTTCTACGGGCACCAAGCTCAGCGTACCGCTGGTAGTTGGTCTCGTGGTTGTGATCGCTATCCTTGCGGCAGCTATCGGAGTCCTTTCCACTGTTATCTTCATGAAGAACAAGAATGAAAAGGCTTCGAAACCGGAAGCTCCAAAGGCAGAAACCACAAAGGCAGAAACAGACGCAGAAAAACCGGAGACCCCGGACGATAAGCTGGAATAAGCCAGGAAACCAAAACTAAACAATAATACCGGTATATCGCCGCAGCAGTCTTGCCGCGGCGATATATTTGGAAACCCGGAGAAACACCCAAGATGAACAAATCTGATATTTCTGAATTAAAAAAACGCTTCAAAAAGACGAAAGTGACCGCTTCGCGCCTGGCCGGCTGCTATGTGGCGGGCGAGGAGCGTGAGATAAAGACCTATATAAACGACACCTTCCTGAACCTTGAGGACGAGGAGATGTTCAAGTACCTGGAGATAATGAAGAAGACCATGTCCGGTACCCTCGGCAAAAACATGCTGGAGCTCCCCTTCACCACGAAGGAAGAGCTAGAAGGCAACTGCTACAAGAGCCTTGTTGCCCTGCGCGACAGCGAGCTTAAGAGCGAGCAGATGCTTGAAGCCTTTTACCGCAGTGTGATCGACACCTACGACTATCCCGGCAACTACCTCATCCTGCTCGTATACGACGCCTACGACGTTCCGAAGCAGACCCAGGACGGCCAGCTCCTCGACGAGTCGGAGGAGGTGTTTAAATACATCCTCTGCGCTATCTGCCCTGTAGAGCTCACAGAGCCCAGGCTCAGCTACTTTGAGGACAGGAACGTGATAGCGAACCGCGTGCGTGACTGGCTCGTGGAAGCGCCCATGAACGGCTTTGTGTTCCCTGCCTTCACGGACAGGAGCGCGGACGTGCACAACCTCCTGTACTATGTCAAAAACACGGACGAAATGCATCACGAGCTTATCGAGACCGTCCTTGGCTGTACCTCGAAGGAGCCTTACGACAAGCAGAAGAAAACGCTCTACAACATAGTGGACAGCGTCATCAACGACGTACCCGAATATGAGACGTTTGCCGTAGTGAGGAATATCAACGACACCCTTGTGGAGATGGTGGAGGAAAAAGAGGCTGATGAGCCTGTGCTGCTGGACTGCAAGGGGCTTAAAGAAGTGTTCAGGGAAAGCGGCATCAAGGATGAGCACCTTTATGCTGTTGAGGACGCCTTTAAGGCCTGCGTGAGCGACGGAAACCTTGATGCACGGGGCCTTGTGGAAAAGAGCATGAAGCTTAAAACGGATACGGTGACAGTTCAGGTAAAGCCTGAGAACGCAGACATCATCGAGGTCCGTGTTATAGACGGCAGAAAGTGCCTTGTCATCCCCATGGATGTGGATATAGAGGTTAACGGCGTTATGAGAAGGGTCCGTGAGGAGCTTGAAAACGCAGCTGAAAACGCAGACAAGGAACAATAAGATGAGAAACAAGTCTTTAGTACACATACTGAGGAAGGCGGCGCCGGCAGCCGTTGCAGTGCTTATGGCAGCTCTCGCGGCAGGATGCTCTAAAGGAGAAAACATGACAGCAACACCTATCGTACCGTCGGCGGGAGCAGAGACCCCTGTTCCCACAAAAGAGGAAGCGAACACGCCGTCCAAAGCACCGGTAGATGCAACTCCCTCACCCACGCCGGATATCCTTGCAGGCATCACAAAAAAGGACATAAGGGCCGGTGTTTCCGTGCACGATCCATCAATCTTTGTGCAGGACGGGACCTATTACATCTACGGATCCCACATGGCAAACGCAAAGAGCAAGGACCTTAGGACCTGGAAGTACTGCGGGAACGGCTACAAGTCCAACAATCCCATGTTTGAGAACCTGTTCGACAAATCGTTAGGGATCTTCGACTACGCCGGAGACAAGGGCAACGGCCAGTACGCGGTATGGGCGCCCCATGTGATCTACAACAAGGCTATGGGCAAATACTGCATGTATATGTGTACTTCATCAACCTATATAAAGTCGAGCCTTTGCTTTGCTGTTTCCGACAGCCCGGAAGGCCCTTTCAAATGGCAGGCAAACATCCTGTATTCGGGCTTTACGTCTCAGGATCTCGACAAAACGGACGTTTTGGACGTGGTTTCCGAGGAGTACGCAAAGAAGACATACCTTAAGTCCGGCGGTGCTTATCAGAACCAGAAATGGCCAAACTGCATAGATCCAACGGTCTTCTACGATGAAGACGGCAGGATGTGGATGGTCTACGGCTCCTGGTCGGGCGGCATCTTCCTGCTCGAGATCGACGAGCAGACAGGGCTTCCAATCCATCCGGAGTCAGACGAGGAAAACGAAGTGGATCCCTATTTTGGACGGAGGCTCCTCGGAGGCATGCACACGTCCATAGAAGGCCCCTACATCGAATATAACCCGGACAACGGGTATTATTACCTGTTTGTCTCTTACGGCGGCCTCGAACGCACAGGAGGCTATCAGATGCGTGTCTTCAGGTCGGAAAAGGTCACAGGGCCTTATCTTGATATGAAGGGCAGCCGCCCGCAGATGTCCCTCCACTCAAAGTACGGGCTTAAACTTTCCGGAAACTACACACTTCCCGGGGTAAAGACAGCCTATATGGCTACCGGCGGACAGAGCTCTTTCAGGGATACAGACGGGAAATACTACCTTTGCTTCCACACCCGCTTTGACAACAATTCGGAGTTCCATGAGCCCAGGGTACAGCAGTACTTCTTTAACCGGGAGGGGTGGCCGGTCCTTGCGCCCTACTGCACATCCGGCGAGACTCTCGAGCCTTCGGGCTTTGGGAAGGAAGAGCTTGTGGGAGAATACTTTTTTGTAGAGCAGGGGATAAATATCGATTCAAAGATAGCAAAGCCTGTGCTCCTGGAGCTTAAGAGCGACGGAACGGTGGAAGGCAGCGGGCTTACGGGCTCGTGGTCTGCAGAAGACGGGACCTGCTATATGTCCGTAACTATAGGCGAAACGGCCTACAGCGGCGTTTTTGTTAAGATGAAAGACCAGGCGGGGGCAGACGTACTCTGCTTTACCGCGGCAGGTGATAATAGGAGTGTATGGGGAGTCCGCTACTTAAAGTGAAACAAGGAGGAGCCTTATGATCATAGCATTAAAACCCGGTGTGGATGCCGGAAAAGAAAAACAGCTCATCGACTGGTTCAAGGAGATGGGACTTGGCGTACACACGTCAGTCGGAAGTGAAAGGACAGTTCTCGGTCTGATAGGTGACACATCCAAGGTGGATATGGAGCTTGTGGAAAGCCTTGAGATCGTGGATTCCGTGAAGCGCGTATCCGAAACCTTCAAGATGTGCAACAGAAAATTCCACCCTGAAGACACAGTGATCTCCGTGGGAGATGTTAAGATCGGCGGCGGAAACTTCGCCATTATGGCCGGTCCCTGCTCTGTGGAATCCGAAAAGCAGATAGTGGAGGTGGCAAGGGACGTTAAAGCTGCGGGAGCGGCTATCCTGCGCGGCGGAGCCTTCAAACCCCGGACCTCACCTTACGACTTCCAGGGCTTAAAGGCCGAAGGGCTTGAGTACCTGAAGATAGCGAAGCAGGAAACAGGACTTCCGATAGTTACGGAGCTTATGAGCATAACGGATATCCCCTTGTTCGAGGATGTGGATATCATCCAGATAGGCGCAAGGAATATGCAGAATTTCAACCTTCTGCAGGAGGTTGGAAAGCTCAACAAGCCTATACTTTTAAAGCGCGGACTTGCAAACACACTTAAGGAACTGCTAATGAGCGCGGAATACATAATGGCCAACGGCAACGAGAACGTGATCCTCTGTGAGCGTGGAATCCGCACCTACAGCGATTACACAAGAAATACCCTGGACCTTTCCGCAGTTCCTATGCTGCACGAGCTTTCACACCTTCCGGTGATCGTGGATCCAAGCCACGCAACGGGCATCGCAAGGCTTGTTCCGCCTATGGCGCTTGCTGCCACAGCGGCAGGGGCAGACGGCCTCATCATCGAGGTCCACAACGATCCTATGCACGCGCTGTGCGACGGAGCCCAGTCTTTGAGACCCGAAGAGTTTGCAACCCTTGCAGGCAAGATAAATGCCGTAAGAACGGTTATTTAAAGTTGAATAAAGGAGGACCCCACCCATAAAAAAACTTGATCTGTACGCAGCAAAGGGCAGAGATAAAGATATGCAGCTCTACAGCGGATTTGTTTATGATTCCATGGACATTCCCCGGGAGTTGTTTACACCGCTCTTTGCCATCGCACGAATCGTGGGGTGGGGCGCTCACCGCATAGAAGAGATAGTGGTAGACGAGAAGATCATCCGCCCGGCCTACAGAAGCATTGTGACCAAGAAAGAATACGAACCAAGAGAAGAATAGTTGGGAAAACACAGTAAGACAGGGGACTGTTCTTTTGTCACCGATTGTGGTGACAACAAGAACAGGCCCTTTTTCATATCAATCATATTCGAAAATACCCTGTATTGTGTCAGAGATATTCATGATAATCTCATAGTTCAGAGAATCTCCGGTACTACAGGATCTTGCCGCCGGATCTATGAGCTTGATCTGCTCGCAGACTACCGTTCCTTCAGTTCCGTTCCTGCCTTGAACAACTATGTGGATCGGGCCGGGATGCAGACCTTTGAGGATCGGGCATACATGGAATACTCCCGTAGCCTTTATAAATGCGTTTTTGCTGACAATGACAAATAATTGATTTTTGAAACCGTCAATCCTGATAATATCGCCTTGGGAAAACTTTCTCATAATATTTCTCTCCCCACAGGTTCACCCCAGTCAAAATCGCAGACCGAAATCTTACCGTCATACTCCGCAAGTCTTTCTTCAAAGCTTTTATGCCTAAATTGTTTTCTGAGAACTATAGCGTCGTTTTCAATGCAAATATCCATAACATCATCGTTTTGCAGTTGCATTTTTACGATTATATCTTTGGGAATCCGTATTCCCTGGCTGTTTCCCCATGCTCTTAAAGTAACCTGATCCATAACGCGCCTCCTTGTGTATATACATTATACAGTATAATTATGGGCGCGTCAATATTTGCAAAACAGTGAGATAAAAACTTTAGGACTTTAATGCAAAAAAGTGCTTGACAAAGGAACACTTTATTGCTATAAATGAACATAACAATTGGCAGGAGCATGTTATATGCAGAACTTTAGCGGACGTTATTATTTTAGCTACGGATTTACAGTACGATTTTTTGGTACTGGTTATTTTCGTGCGAAAAAGATAACGGAAGCATAAGAGAACTAGGGTAATATGCGTACTGTGGACTACTAAGACAAACAGCAGGCTTCTCTTATGAGAGGCCTGTTTTTTTATGACCGGAAGCGCGAAAGCTGCAAGGCCGGGCCTCTCTGAAGGGCCTAAACCGGCAACAAACAGCCACTCGCAGCATGGAGGTAAGATTATGGACAACCGGAACACCGAAAAAGAGATCGCAAAGATCGACGAACAAATGGCAAAGCTTTTCGAGCAGCGCCTTTTACTGTGCCAAGATGAGGCAGCAGCCGCAGAATGCGGGCTTTCCTCAAGGAACGAAGCGCAGGAAAAAGAAGCCGAAAACAGGCTGTGCGAGAATATCGCGGACAATGATATCCGCTCGTATTACGCGCGATTTTTGAAGTCGATTTTTGAGATTTCCGCGGATTACCGCGCCATGTGCCGCAACGGCATGAATGTGGCCTACGGAGGCGTTGAAGGCGCCTACGCTTATATCGCGTCAAAAAGGATGTTCCCGGAAGCAAAGCTCAATTCCAAGGCGGATTTCCTTGCGGCCTACTCGTCTGTTGAGAGCGGAGAGTGTGATATCGCAGTGCTGCCCATAGAAAACAGCCTTGCAGGCGAAGTTGGCGAGGTTATGGACCTCATCTACCGCGGGCCGCTGCACATCAACAGAGTTTTCGACCTGCCCATCAAGCACCACCTTTTAGGCATAAAGGGGAGCACAAGAGAGGGGATCAAGACCGTCATCAGCCATCCCCAGGCGCTGGCCCAGTGCAACAGCTATGTTCATAAGAACGGCCTCGAGACGCAAACTGCGGCAAACACTTCGGCTGCGGCCGCAAAGGCTGTGGAGCTGAACGACGTAACGGTGGGCGTTATCGCCTCCGAAGAAACGGCGCAGATGTTTGGCCTCGAGATTTTAGACAGCGATATTCAAAACGCTCTGGTCAACACCACACGTTTTGCGGCATTTTCAAGGACGCTGTACAAGCCCCGGGCGGGGGTTAAGGGCGAGAACGACAAATTCATTCTTGTTTACACGGTTAAGAACGAGGCCGGCGCCCTTGCCGCAACGCTTAATATCATCGGCGCCCACGGCTTCAATATGCGCTGCTTAAGGAGCCGCCCCCTCAAGAGCCTGCCCTGGAACTATTATTTCTACATCGAGCTTGAAGGGAACATCAACACACCGAACGGCTCGGACATGATGCGCGAGCTTGCCGTGATCTGCGCAGATCTTAAGCTTGTAGGAACCTGGAGGTAAAAAACATGAATCTCGAATATAAACGTGAAATGCCCACTGCAAGAGTGGTCAAGGAAATGTACCCGGTGCCCGAGGCACTTGCCGAGGTCAAAGCAGAGAACGACAAGCGGATCCAGTCTATCTTCTTAAACGAAAGCGACAAATTCCTGCTGGTGATAGGCCCCTGTTCCGCGGACCGAGAGGATTCGGTCATCGAATATATCACTAAGCTTCGCGATGTTCAGGACAAGGTTGCGGACAAGATCGTCATAGTGCCGCGCATCTACACGAACAAACCCCGCACCACCGGCGAGGGGTACAAGGGCATGCTGCACCAGCCCGACCCGGAAGCCGCTCCGGACATGCTGAAAGGCCTTATCGCCATCCGGAAGGTCCACCTGCGGGCGCTGACAGAGACAGGCTTTTCCTGCGCGGATGAGATGCTTTACCCCCACAACCACCCTTATCTTTCGGACCTGCTGTCTTATGTGGCTGTGGGCGCGCGTTCCGTTGAAAACCAGACCCACAGGCTTACTGCCAGCGGTCTCGACATCCCCGTAGGCATGAAGAACCCTACCGGCGGCATGGTATCCGTTATGATGAACGCCATCAACGCCGCAAGGCACGGCCACACCTTCGTTTATTCGGGCTGGGAAGTGAAGAGCAAGGGCAACCCCATGTCCCACGGCATTCTTCGCGGTTACACGCATAAACAGGGCAGTTCCGCGCCCAATTATCATTACGAGGACCTGCGCTTTGTATACGAAATGTACATGAAGAGCCAGCTTGAGAATCCGGCGATCATCGTCGACACAAACCACGCGAACTCCGGCAAGCGTTTTGACGAGCAGCCACGCATCGCAAAGGAAGTGCTGCACAGCATGCGTCTTTCGAAAGATATCGCTTCCATGGTGAAGGGACTTATGGTAGAATCCTATCTTGTGGACGGCTGCCAGGTTCCGGGCGGCGGTGTTTACGGTCAGTCCATAACCGATCCCTGTCTTGGCTGGGAGAAGACCGAAAGGATGATCTACGAGATAGCGGAACTGCTGTAAAAGCGGGATCGGCCCGGTTGTATTCTTTAGACCGTCCCCGGGTTTTGAAATAGTAAAGTGGAGAGTGAAAATGGTACTTGGAATTGTCGGACTCGGCCTTATAGGCGGGTCCTTTGCAAAGGCTTACAAACGAACAAAACACGTGGTTTATGCCGCGGACACGGACAAGCAGATCCTGAAGCTTGCGGAGATCAACGGGGATGTGGACGGCGAACTGACGCAGGAAAAACTCAAGGATTGCGACCTTATCCTGCTTTGCATCTACCCCGGCGCTGCCCTTTCGTACCTTAAGGAGAACGGGCCTTTCTTTGGCGAAAAGCCTGTTATCATCGATTGTTGCGGCACCAAGCGCGTGATCGTCGAGGACGCTATGAAGCTGGCCGAGGAATACGGCTTCACCTACGCCGGCGGGCACCCTATGGCAGGCCGCCAGTTCTCAGGCTTTAAGTATGCGCAGGCGGATATGTATGATGGCGCGCCCATGGTCATTGTTCCGAAGGATTTTAATGATATCGCTTTTCTTGAGCGCGTGAAGTCGCTGCTTGAGCCTGCTGGCTTTGGCAGTATTTCCGTTACCACCGCAGCCAAGCATGATGAGATGATCGCGTTTACTTCCCAGCTTGCGCATGTTGTTTCCAACGCTTATATCAAGAGCCCCACTGCCGGGCTGCACAAGGGTTTTTCGGCAGGCAGCTACCGGGATATGACGCGTGTGGCATGGCTTAATCCCGATATGTGGACCGAGCTTTTCTTCGAAAACAAGGACTATCTGATAAAAGAAGTCGATATTCTTATGGACGAGCTCAAGCAGTATCGTGACGCCCTGGCCAACGACGACCGCGAAACCATGCGTGCCCTGCTTGCAGAGGGCAAACTCCGCAAGGAACAGATCGATAGTAATTCGTGATGGCAAAAAGAACCTGTTTTGCTGTTTTATTCAGAAGTACGTAAAAGCACCCGAGTGCTTTAATAATCTCTTAAAAAAAATACTTGACATCACTTTAAAACTGTGATACTTTAACACCATAAATTGAATCGAAAAACCGTTGATGAAGAGTAAGTAGATTCTGATACTGTTTCCCAGAGAGCCGCAGGCGGTGCGATTGCGACATACAAGACAGAGTTGAATGGACTTCAGAGGGCGATCAGAAACGGAGGAAACTCCGGAGTATGTGAGACGGGTATGGCTTTCCGTTACAGAAGCCGGCGTATGAAGTACGCACAGAGCGGGTGCGAAAGCACCAAGCCGGGTGGCACCACAGGAAAAATCCTGTCCCAGCAGACTATGCTGGGACTTTTTTTATTCCCAAAAGCAGGACAGAGCTCATCCTTGCAAAACGCCATCCAACCCAATGGTTAGCGGATAACGATTCAAAATAAAAACCAGAGGAGAACAAACCCATGAAAAAAATCGTAGCACTTATACTTTGCGTAATCCTTACCGCTGCCTGCTTTACAGCTTGCGGCGACAAGAAAAAAGACGGCTTTACAGTCGGCATCTGCAACTTCGTTGATGATGCATCCTTAAACCAGATTTGCGACAACATCAAAGCACAGCTTGAAAAGATCGCGAAAGACAACAACATCACTATTACAGTAAAATATGACAACTGCAATGCAGACGCAAACGTAATGAACCAGATCATCTCAAACTTCATCGCTGATAAAGTAGACGTTATGATCGGCGTAGCAACACCTGTTGCAATGGCAATGCAGGCTGCAACCGAAGACAACGGCATTCCGGTAGTATTCGCAGCAGTATCCGATCCCCTTGGCGCAAACCTTGTAGACAGCCTTGAAAAACCCGGCCACAACATCACCGGAACATCAGACGCACTGGACACAGAAGCAGTACTCAAGCTCATCACAGCCGCAAAGCCTGACATCAAGAAAGTCGGCCTCCTTTACGACCAGGGCCAGGACGCTTCCACAGCAGCCATCAAGGCAGCAAAAGAATACCTCACAGGCAAGGGCATCACAGTAGTTGAGCGCACAGGAACCAACAACGACGAAGTCATCCTTGCTGCAAACGCACTTGTAGCTGACGGCGTAGAAGCAGTCTTCACACCTACCGACAACACCATTATGACAAGCGAGCTTGCGATCTACGAGATCTTCGCAAACGCAAAGATCCCGCAGTACTGCGGCGCTGACTCCTTTGCACTTAACGGCGCATTCCTCGGATACGGCGTAAACTACGCAAACCTTGGCGTTGAGACAGCAAATATGGTAAAAGAGATCCTTGTAGACGGCAAAAAGCCCGAAACACTTGCTGTTAAGACCTTTGATAACGGAACAGCGACCATCAACACAGAGACTTGCGAAAAGATCGGTTTTGTGTATGATGATATTGTAAAGGCGTTCACACCTTTCTGCTCAAAGATCCAGAGCATTAAGACCGCCGATAAATTCGAATGATCCTGATACGAAAACATGCGTAATTTGGGGTTAAAACAGGAGAAATGAAATGGATGCAATTGCTACAGTAGTCCAGACTGCACTTGAACTTGGACTTATGAGCGCGCTTACTGTACTGGCGTTATTCTTAAGCTACAGTATGCTAAATGTATGTGACCTTTCCACCGACGGCTGCTTCACTTTTGGGGCAGCGGTCGGTGCTGTTGTTGCTATATCGGGACACCCGTTCCTGTCTATTTTTGCGGCAATGGCAGCAGGCGCTATCTCGGGCCTTGTGACAGCCGTGCTTCAGACCAGGATGGGCATAAACAGCCTGCTGGCGGGCATTATCGTCAACACGGCACTTTATTCCGTAAACATCGCAGTTATGGGACAGGCTTCGCTGCTCAGCATGAATAAGACAGAAACAGTATTCACAAAGCTTCGCGCCGCGCTGAAAGACACAGTGTTTGCAGGCCAGTACAAGCTGATAGTGGCTGCCGTTGCGGTGCTTGTGATCTCTGTACTGCTGGGGCTTTTCCTTAAAACAAAGCTTGGCCTTGCGGTCCGCGCCACCGGCGATAACCCGGATATGGTGCGCTCCTCATCCATCAACCCTGTTTTCACCACAACAGTGGGCCTTTGCATCGCAAACTCCTTTACGGCCCTTTCCGGCTGCCTGCTTGCCCAGTCCCAGAAATCCGTGGACATCAACATCGGACAGGGAATGCTAACTGTGGCCCTGGCGTCGCTCCTTATCGGAACGACCTTTCTTGGCAGAAAGAAGATGCCCTGGAGGATACTCGGCATGACCTTTGGTGCCATAGTCTTCAGGCTTGTTTACACCATCGCCCTCAGGCTCAACATGCCTGCGTTCATGCTTAAAGCGGTTTCGGCCGTTATCGTCATAATCGCTATCTCCTTCCCTTACCTGAAGGCGCAGGTGCCGCTATTAAAGCGAAGGCTGTCCGGAAGAAAGGGGGCAAGGAGCAATGGCTGAGAATAGGGAAACCAAGACTACAGGCACAAACATAATGCTTGAAGCAGACAGCATTACAAAAACCTTTAACCCCGACACTGTAGACGCAAAAAAGGCCCTGGACAACCTCTCCATAAAGGTCAAAAAGGGCGATTTCATCTCCATAATAGGTGCCAACGGGGCAGGAAAATCCACACTTTTCAATGCCATCGCCGGCAGCTTCATAACCGATTCCGGAAAGCTCGTACTTGACGGCGAGGATATCACGCTTTTACCGGAATACAAGCGGGCAAAGCAGATAGGCAGGCTCTTTCAGGACCCGCTTCGCGGAACGGCGCCCGGAATGACCATCGAGGAAAACCTTGCCCTTGCAGCAGGCCACGGCGGCTGGCTGTCCCACATCAACAATGCTGACAGAAAGGCCTTTCGCGAGAAGGTTTCACAGCTTGGAATGGGCCTTGAAGACCGCATGAACCAGCAGGTAGGGCTCCTTTCCGGCGGACAGCGCCAGGCTCTTACGCTGTTTATGGCGACCTATTCCATGCCTAAGCTGTTGCTCCTTGACGAGCACACGGCGGCCCTTGACCCGGGAACTGCCGAAAAAGTGCTTAAGATAACAAAAGAGATAGTAGAAGAAAACGGCCTTACGTGCCTTATGATAACTCACAACATGCAGTCGGCCTTAGAGCTTGGAAACCGCACCATAATGATGCATCACGGCAGGATCATCATGGATACCGAAGGCGAAGAACGCTCGAAGCTTACGGTTTCGGATCTTTTGAAGCGATTCAAACAACTTTCCGGCGAAGAACTTGACAACGACAGGATGCTTTTGATTTAATAAGGAGAAGGGTTAAAGGAACATAAAGTGCATGTTTGCACGGAAAGCGGAGGAACACCGTGAAATTCTACGCAACAGACGAAAGAGTGATAACCGAAGGGCGCATTTTTACCGACGGAAACGTTAAATACCTGGGCTGGTCCGGAAGCCGCGTGACTTTTAAGTTTTCGGGCACAAGGGCTTCTGTGAGAGTAAAGTCCGACGCAGGGGCAATGGATGAGCACATTTATGCCAGAGTCGCTGTTTTCTTAAACAATGCGGAAAAACCCTCCGAAGTCGTAATGCTTACAGATGATGAGACAACGCTGGTGCTTTTTGAAAGCAAGACCTGCAAGACCGTGACGATCACTCTCATGAAATACTCTGAGGCCGCTTTTGGATATTGCGGGATCGAGTATTTCGAGATAGACGGCTTTTTGGAAAAGCCCGATGTGAGGAAACGCAGAAAGATAGAATTTATAGGGGATTCCATCACCTGCGGCTACGGAGTTGAAGCGGAAAACGAACTCTGCGATTTCAGAACGGATACGGAAAACCCCACAAAGTCTTACTCTCTTAAGCTGGCAGGGGCACTTGATGCCGAAGTAAATATGGTCTGCTGGAGCGGTAACGGTATCATCTCCAAATGGGTGGAAGAAACGGCAACAGAGCCGCTTACAGACGACCTTATGCCGGTGCTTTACCCTTACACGGACCTTTCGCTTTGCAAACGTCTCTACGGAGATAACGAAGAAAAATATGAGAAATGGGACTTTTCTTCCTATGTGCCGGAGCTTATCATCATAAATCTTGGGACCAACGATTGCAGCTGGTGCAAAGATATTCCGGAGCGAAAGCTTGAGTTTAAGAGGCTTTACGTCGATTTTCTCGCGAAGGTGAGGGAGTATAATCCAAAGGCTAAGATCGTTTCGGTGTTTGGAACTATGGATGACCGCCTTACAAAGGAGATCGAGGCTGCTGTCGAGGAACGCAAAGCAGCGGATGATAATGTATTTTTTATAGATCTTCCGATGCAGGACAGCGCTGACGGCATGGGTGCGAATTACCACCCGAGCGCGACTACTCACAGGAAGACGGCAGAGTTTTTGCTTGCTAAGCTTAAGGATATGAATATTGTATAAGTGACGGGGGTCCGGCGAATTCGCCGGCCCCTGTTTTTTTGTCCGGCTGCAAGCCGCAGCCCTCCGATCGGATGTACGGGGGCGTACTTACCTATGGCTCCGGCTGCAGGCCGCAGCCCTCCGATCGGATGTTCGGGGGCATACTTACTTATTGCTCCGGCTGCAAGCCACAGCCCTCCGATCGGATGTACGGGGGCGTACTTACCTATTGCTCCGGCTGCAGGCCGCAGCCCTCCGATCGGATGCACATGGACATGCTTACTTACGGCTCCGCGACTAAGGTTCTTCCTTCGCCTCGCTTAACGGGCCCTTAGCGGTTTAACCGCACGGTCCCTACTCGGCTCGGAACAACCTAAGGGCTACGCCTAGTCGTAAGCACGCCCATGTCCCCCAATCTGCGGGCAGTGGCTTGTAGCCTGGCAGGCACTCTAAGGGTGTTGCTTGCCTCCGGTCAGCAGCTACAGTAACGGGCAGGGCACGAGGTGACCCAGGGGACGGTTCTCCGGTTGTGATTCTAAAGAAGCTTTTGTACCTTAAACCGTGCATTCTAGCCGCTGGGGGTACAGTTTGGATTCCGTTTGTGGGTTCTCAAAGAAATATTTGTACCTTAAACAGCAATTTCTGATCGTTAGGGGTACATTTCTTTACTAAAAAGACGGGATAAGCTTCTTTCTCCCGCCTTGATACACAATTATTGAATTGACCCGGGGGCGGTTCTCCGGGTGAAAGTGCCCCGGGGGGCGGTTCTCCGGTTGCACTTGTTTCTGAAGTCAAAAGATACAAGCAGGCCAGGCTGCAAGCTGTGTCCCGCAGAGCGGGGGACATGGGCGTGCTTACGACTAGGCGTAGCCCTTAGGTTGTTCCGAGCCGAGTAGGGACCGTGCGGTTAAACCGCTAAGGGCCCGTTAAGCGAGGCGAAGGAACAACCTTAGTCGCGGAGCCATAAGTAAGCATGTCCATGTACATCCGATCGGAGGGACACAGCTTGTAGCCTGGCCTGCACTCCAATGGTTGTGGCTTAAAGTCTTCCCGGCACTCTAGGCGACACAGCTTGTAGCCTGGCCTGCACTCCAAGGGGGGCTGTTTGCCTCCGATCAGCAGCTACAGTGACGGGGCGTACTCGCCCTCTTGATTCCTGCCCTATGATCCCGCGATTCTTTGCAATACGGGGTTTAAATTTGCAGGCGAATGTGTTAATATACACCTATCTGTATGCATCTTTAAGATGACCGGGGAAAAAGCGCACCGGGGCACCTGAAGATGCGGAAAAAGAGGGTTTATGGACAACAAAAACTTTAAGCGGTTTGATATGTCAAAAAAGCCTGTAAGGACAAAGTGGTATCTGAGGCCGCTCACGTTCCTTCTTAGCGCTCCCGACGTATGGAAACATAAAAGCATAATAACAAAGACAAGGATGGAGGGCATAAAACCTCCCTACCTTTTGCTTTGCAACCACAACGCATTCCTGGACTTCAAGGTGGCGACCATGGCCATCTTCCCCAACAGGGCAAACTATGTCGTTGCCATTGACGGCTTTATCGGGCGTGAAGGCCTGCTTCGCAACGTAGGCTGCATCTGTAAGCGCAAATTCACAAACGATACCGTGCTCGTGCGGCAGCTGGCGCAGGTCATCAAAAACGGCGATATTGCCGTGATCTACCCGGAAGCCCGCTACTCACTGTGCGGAACGACAGCAGTCCTTCCGGAGTCGCTCGGGAAGCTCTGCAAGGTGCTGAAGGTGCCCGTTGTTACGTTTATCTGCCACGGCCATCATGTTACAAGTCCCTTCTGGAATCTGCACGACAGGGGTGTTAAGCCTACGGAAGCGGAAATGACCTGCATCCTGACCGCGGATGAAGTGAAGACCCGGTCTGTGGATGAGATAAACGATGCGATCGTCAAAGCTTTTCAGTATGATGATTTTGCATGGCAGAAGGAACGCGGGATCAAAGTTACCTACAAAGGACATGCGGAGGGCCTGCACAAGGTGCTTTACAAGTGCCCGGCCTGCAATACTGAATTCCGTATGAATTCAAAGGGACGCGAGCTTTTCTGCGAAGCCTGCGGCAAGCACTGGACGCTTTCGGACCTTAGCGAGCTGTCGGGAAACGACGGAAAGACGGAATTTAGCCATATCCCGGACTGGTATGAGTGGGAGCGCGAGTGCGTCCGCAAAGAAGTCGAGGCAGGAACGTACTCCTCCGGCGACCTTGAGGTGCATGTGGATTCGCTTCCAAACGCCAAGAAGTACATACGCCTTGGAAACGGCGTGATGCGCCACGATATGAACGGCTTTACCGTCACAGGCACAGACGATGAAGGAAATCCGTTTTCAATGGAGATAAAGGCGCAGACACAGTATTCTGTGCATATTGAGTACGAATATCTTGGAAAATACGGTGACTGCGTAGACCTTAACACGCTGCAGGACACCTGGTATGTTTACCCGCACGGGCGGGATTTTGCCATCACAAAGATGG
>JAGDCQ010000307.1 GCA_017958465.1 Lachnospiraceae bacterium | reverse complement strand
GGCCGGCATAGACGAATCCGTGGAGATGTTCGCCGGGGAGCAGAGCAAGTGGGGCATCAGCATCTTCTGGGGCGTTGCCTTTACGGAAAGCTACAAGCGTGATGCTCTCATCGATCTCAACAAAGAAGCGGAAAGAAAGCTATACATCCAAAAGAAAGTCATGTTCAGGGACGTCTGAGTCCTCAGATCACATAAAAAACACGCAGCCTTCCGGTTGCGTGTTTTCTTTTTTTATGCCGTTACTATCGCGTTTGCAGCCTTAAGGTCGAGCTTTTCCACTGCTGCTTCACGCATCTTGTATTTAAGGATCTTGCCTGCGGCATTCATGGGGAATTCGGTCACGAAATCCACGTATCTTGGCACTTTGTGCTTTGCCATATGCGTCATGACATAATCCTTTACTTCCTGCTCGGTCAGCGTTTCGCCCTCTTTAACGATGACGCACGCCATTATCTCCTCGCCGTACTGCTTGTCCGGCACACCGATGACCTGAACGTCGCTTACCTTCGGGTGAGTGTAGATAAAATCTTCTATCTCCTTCGGGTAGATATTCTCGCCGCCGCGGATGATCATATCCTTGATACGGCCCGTGATCTTGTAATAGCCGTTCGGAAGCCTTCTTGCAAGGTCGCCCGTGTGGAGCCAACCCTCGGAATCGATAGCGGCTGCGGTAGCCTCGGGCATCTTGTAATAACCCTTCATGATGTTGTAGCCGCGCGCTACGAACTCGCCGTCCACATTGTCCGGCAGGTCCTCGCCCGTCTCGGGGTCAACTATCTTGCATTCTACGCCAAACATAGCGCCACCGACGGTATTTACGCGGTCTTCTATGGAATCCGTTGTCTTGCTCATTGTGCAGCCGGGCGAAGCCTCGGTCAGGCCGTAAGTGATAACGATCTCCTTCATGTTCATCTTCTCGATGACTTCTTCCATAACCTTTATCGGGCAGGGGCTGCCGGCCATGATACCGGTGCGCATATGGGAGAAATCGGTCTTTGCAAAGTCTTCGTGTCCCAGCATCGCGATAAACATCGTCGGAACGCCGTGGAAGGCCGTTATCTTCTCTTTATTTATGCAGGCAAGGCCTTTTCTCGGGCTGAAGGCCGTGATGGGCGACATAGTCGTTCCGTGCGTTACAGAGGCTGTCATCGCAAGGACCATGCCAAAGCAGTGGAACATGGGCACCTGGATCATCATGCGGTCCGCAGTGGAAAGATCCATGCAGTCGCCGATGGCCTTACCGTTGTTGACAACGTTGTAATGCGTGAGCATAACGCCCTTCGGGAAGCCCGTTGTGCCGGATGTATACTGCATGTTGCAGACATCATGCTTATCTATCTGTCTGCGGCGCTCTTCAACTGCCGAGATATCGGTCTCTGCGGCCTTTGCAATAGCCTCATCCCAGGTAAAGCAGCCCGGCTGGCGGCTTTCGACCGTTATGATGTTCTTGAGCACTGGCAGGCGCTTGGAAGCAAGCTCGCCGGGCTTTGTATACTCGAGCTCAGGGCAGATCTCGCGCATGATCGCGTTGTAATCCGAATCCTTGTAGCCGTCGATCATGACAAGGGTGTGCGTGTCCGACTGGCGGAGCAGGTACTCTGCCTCGTGGATCTTGTAGGCTGTGTTTACGGTAACAAGCACTGCACCGATCTTTGTCGTTGCCCAGAAGGTAATATACCAGGCGGGAACGTTCGTAGCCCAGATAGCCACGTGGTCGCCGCGCTTAACGCCCATGGATATGAGCGCGCGGGCAAAGGTGTCGACATCATCCCTGAATTCGGGATAAGTGCGTGTGTAATCAAGCTCCGTGTAGCGGAAAGCGTACTGGTCCGGGAACTCCTTGCAGATGCGGTCGAGCACGTCCGGGAAGGTCTCATCGATGAGCATATTCTTCTTCCAGACATACTTACCGGTGCCGCGGTTGTTGTCCTGAAGCTCGGAAACATGCGGCCTGCGGTATTCCTCCATGTAGTTTGCAAAGTGCGGGAAGACGATACCGGCATCAAGCAGGTTTGAAGCCCAGCGCTTAACCCACTCGAGCGAAACAAAGCCGTCGTACCCGTGTGAGGAAAGCAGCTCGAGCGCCTCCTTTAACGGCAGATCGCCTTCGCCCATCATACGGTATTCAATGGAACCGTCCGGGTTCATCACGCTGTCTTTGACATGCACGTATTTGATGTATTTTCCGATATTTGCGTAGGTTTCAGCAGGTGTTTCGTTAAAGAATCTTGCGGGGTGGTGAACATCCCAGAGAGCCGCAACATTCGGGTGGTTGATCTCATCAAGCACATTTTTAAGCACCTTAGTGTCCGCGTAAACGCCGTTTGTCTCGATAAGCAGCGTTACGCCAAAGCCTGCGGCGATCTTTGCAAGATCCTTCATCACCTTGACGATGTGGGCGTGGTCAACCTCGCCCTCGGGAGCAGGATTCCTGTCGCCGAGCACGCGGATGTAAGGTGTAGAGAACTACTCCGCAAGTATGCAATACTGGGTGATCTCCGAGACTACGCCCTCGTAGTTTTCCTTATCCTTCACGCTGCAACCCGATGAAAAGCAGGGGATGGAAAGGCCGAGAGAATCAAGCTTTGCCTTGGTTGCCATGTACTGGCCTTCGGTAAAAGGCTTCGCCTTTACGGCGTAAATATCTTCGCCCAGGCCTCTGATCTCAATACCGTCAAAGCCTAAGTCTTTTGCCATCGAATATATGTCTGTCCACGAAAAATCGGGACACGCAAGTGTCGAGAAACTGATCTTCATCTGTCTATCCTCCAAAATGTTGGTAACTGCCGCAAGCCAGCAGGCTCCGGCTCTTTAACTGATTATCTGAAAAAGAAATAATACAGCAAACCCAGCAGAACAATATGAAGTACAAGGATCAATGGCATAAACACCACAAAATACCAGTGTTTTGTCTTGTGCCTGAACAATTGCATTCCAAGGTTCGCTCCCAAACTTCCGCCGATGATCGCAAATATGAACAATGTGGCTTCTTTGATGCGCCAGGCGCCTTTTTTAGCGCGCTGCTTATCTATATACATGACCGCAAAAGCCGCAATGTTTGTGACCACCAGCCAACATAGGACTATAGCGAGTATGATCTTCTGTGTGTCTGTCATAACGAACCTCCTGTAATAGAAAAAGCCTTCGCCTCTGATCTTACAGAGACGAAGGCATAAAATCAAGTTAAACCTCCGCGGTACCACTCCGCTTCACATTTTGTTTCCGGCTTGCATCCGGCACAAAACGTGCACTTTCTGGCAAAAAGCCCTCCGTTACGTGGAAAACGTCTGCTCCTACGCGGCAGGAAACCTGCTTTCAGGCAGCTGCTCCGGGGCGAGTTCAGACTTTTTCTCCGCTGCCTTGCACCACCCGGCAGCTCTCTTTAGGCAGATACAGTCTTACTATTCCCTTTCACTGCATTTGATATTAGGTGTATGTTATCAAATGCGAGTGCCTTTGTCAACAAAAATTTTCGCACTGTGACTTGATAAAGTGATAACAGGATTTTCACCCGTAATTCACACTGGCAAATATGTAGATTCCCCCGTTTTGCCCATGCACTCCCGCAAATCATTCCTCCAGAAACCTCACAATCTGCTCAAATACTTTCTTACTGCTGCACATCTCACCATGGGTAAGGCCGGCAAGCTGAATATACTTAGGCGTTGTCGGAAAGGCTTCTTTCAGTTTTTCCGACAGCTTGTTATTGATCAGCGTATCATCCGTTGAAACGATGATACAGGTGGGCTCTGAAATGCTTTTTGCATATTCATCCGATGGGAATCTGTGTTTTATCAACCCCTTGAGAGGTCCAAAAAACACTGGAAATACCGAGCAGCACTCATCCGTAAAATTGTTGTAGGGCGCGATAAGCACCAGCTTGTCCCAATCAGATCTTGAAGCTGTGTACGTTGCAACGCCTGTTCCGATGCTGTACGCGACAAGATACTTATGCTCGTAGCCCGAAAGTCCGCCTGTATAATCGATCACAGCATCCGCCATTTCATAAAAAGCCTTTTCGCCAGGTTTGCCGCTGCTCTCTCCATATCCCGGGTAATCAACAACAAGAATGTCATAATCCGCAAGCACCTCAGCCACAGGATCCTCCGGGTCGCAGAAAATGCAGATCGCACTCGCCGCACTCTCGGCGTTACCACAGTAAAATACCATAAGATCCTTGCTGCCGCTTTTTCTCAGGAAACCTGAGTATTCCCCGTCCAAAAGCGATATCTTCGTGACATTTTCCAGCCTTGATGCAGCTTCCGCAAAATAATTGTTAGGATGGAATATCAAAAGGTCCTGGATAAAGAAAAGAACCGTGTAAAGCAGGATAACAAGAAAAACGACAGCGCTTATGATCGTTCCGGCAAGGTGCTTCTTCACAAATGCCACAAAGCGAGGCGTTTTCTTCACGCTCGGCTTCTTATCTTTCTTCTTTCCGCCTGTTATATACCTTAAAACCACATACACAACAGCCACCGACACCTCGATAAGAAGCGTCAATGTCAGCACAACGGCAACTGCCGGAAGAACTCCCATACTTGCGCTTTGTCCTTGCTTCCAAACCGAAATCCCGGAATATATAGCATATGCAACTCCCAGAACAGGAATTGTAATTAGTATAACCGTAAAAATGATGCGCAGGGCGCTTAAGCTATCCTTTTTCACCTTTTTAATCCCCCATCCCCGTGAGATAACTAATTATTCAGGCAGAGCTTGATTTTATCGGAAATTTCTGATGGAAGCACAATATTTTGAAACACTGTTCCCTTAGCAACATATTGTAAATCCGAATATTTATCATCTGATATTGCTTTCCGAAAAATCGCTAACACCTGTGACGGATTGTCTACAAGATTCCGAATATCCTCCAACAAAGCTGACCTGGGAAAAAACTCATCGTTACTTGCCTCCGTTTTAGATATGGCTAAAGAGAAGTTTACACCACCTGCAATGGCATCTGCTTCGAGATTATTCTTTGAACCGTTGTAATTCCCACAAATTTTCGTAATTCTCGAGAAATCCATTAAATATGGTAAAGCACTAAGTTTCAAAAATGTGGTGCTATCTTCCTTAAATCTTACCTCATCTTTCGTCAAGAACGGGATAGATGTACATTTTCTGAAAAACTCTAAAGCGCACCCGCTTCGTTCCTCTCCATTACGATCAACCATTATTATACCTGTAAGGTGTTGAAAATTCGATGGCCGAAACACAATTTCCACTGATTTGATCTCGTTGCTCATATGATCCCTGTAAATTACCAGAAGCACCCTGTTGGCCAATTTTGCCTTGTATTCTTTAGCGCACCTGATAGCTATGCTGATCGCTTGTTCCTTAGTAAATACCATTACAATTATTTCCTGTCGAAGATATTTAAAAGGGAGAGCTTACGTCGCAACGCAAGTCACTCCCTTTAATGGCTAATTATTTCGGAGCCCACTCTCCACTCGGCGCTTATGTCCGCATTTGCTGTGGGAATTACGGAGCCCACTCTCCACTCGGCGCATACGTCCGCTTTTGCATTGGGTTTAGGTGTTAGCCCACCGATATGGCACGCCATATCTTCAATTACATCATACTATATATTCCAAAAATAATCAAGTAAAATATATGGGCAATTTACTTTTTTTATAAATTTCGGTTTATCAAGAAACTGTAGGTTTTATTCCTTCTCAAACACATACATACATGTAACGGGCTTTTCCGGGTCGTCGTTATAGAGTACCAGTGACTTTCCGTCAAGGGTTCCGTTGTAATCGATAGTGCCTATGAACTCCTCCGTAAGTTTGAACTTGCCATTCATACTTCTACGTCCCAAACGGGCGCAGTTACCGGCTTTTTCGAGATACACAGATCAGTATTTCCTGAAACATAAGCAGGCCTGCCTGCCAAAGCAGACAGGCCTGTACATCTCATCATTTAAGTTTCGATAGCATTGCCTAAATCATTCAACTACTTTAATATGCAGCTCATTAAGCTGTTTTTCGGTAACGTAGCCCGGAGCGTCCATCATAACGTCCTGAGCGTTCTTGTTCATAGGGAAGGGGATGATCTCCCTGATGCTGTCTTCGCCTGCAAGAAGCATTACCATACGGTCTACGCCGGGCGCGATGCCTGCGTGGGGCGGAGCGCCGTAGCAGAACGCATTGTACATAGCCGGGAACTTGGCCTTAACATCATCCTCGCCG
>JAGDCQ010000306.1 GCA_017958465.1 Lachnospiraceae bacterium | reverse complement strand
CCCGTCCCTTTTCCCGGTACAGAGCCCCATGATGTGTACCGCCATCTACGCAAAGAAGGAGATGGGCGTAACAGACAAGCTCGCCTTCATCAGCCCCTGCATCGCAAAGAAAAACGAGATAGACGATCCCAACAACAAGGGATATATCGAATACAACGTAACCTTTGACCACCTTATGGACTATGTCCGCAAGAACAAGATCTCAGGGCCTGCATGCTCCGACGAGATCGAATACGGTCTCGGTTCCATCTACCCTGAACCCGGCGGACTTAAGGAGAACGTTTACTGGCTCCTTGGCGAGAGCGTGTTTATCCGCCAGATAGAGGGCGAAAAGAGGATGTACAACTTCCTCAAGGCCAACAAGGAAAAAATCTCAAGGCATAAAACCCCTTATCTCTTCATCGATGCGCTTAACTGCGAAAACGGCTGTATCTGCGGTACAGGCATGGATCCCGGGATCTCCGAGACGGACGACGCGCTCTGCGCGCTCCTCAATATCAGAGAGTCCGTAAAGAACGTTAAGAAGAATGATGCCTGGTCCAAGAAGCTTACGCCGGAGCAGCGTATGAAGGCGCTTAACAAGCAGTTCGAGAAGCTGAACCTTAACGATTATCTGAGGCGATATACCGACAGGTCCTCCACCTGCAGGTTCAGGATCCCTTCGCAGTCTGAGCTCGACAGGATATTTGCGTCCATGCAGAAGACAGACGAGGAATCCCGCAAGATCAACTGCTCCTGCTGTGGGTATGACACATGTAAAGATATGGCCACAGCTATCTACAACGGGTTCAACCACAAGGAAAACTGCGTTCACTATCTCAAGAATATCGTTGAAAATGAGCGTGCGACCGCTCAGGCTCAGGTTGAGGAAGAGCGCGCGACCATCAATGCCAGCCAGACAAGGCTTTATGAAGCCATCGACAATATCAACGCTCACTTTGGCGCCCTCAAGGAATCTCTTAATTCCGTGATCGCGGGCAATAATGATAATGCTTCCGAGACTGCGGGCATTTCCGAGGATGTTCTTGATGTCCAGAACTTCTGCCAGAACCTTGACAGCTCTATGTCGACCATCCTCGACGTTCTCCATGAGCTGGAGGAGAGCAATGCAATGGTTGTAAGCATCGCATCCCAGACAAACCTTCTTGCGCTCAACGCTTCCATTGAGGCTGCAAGAGCAGGCGAGGCAGGCCGCGGGTTTGCGGTAGTAGCCGATGAGATCAATTCGCTTGCCGCAACTTCAAGGGAAACTGCGGCAGGCAGCTCTACGAACAACCAGAAGATCCGCGAATACATCGAAAAGATCGTATCCGAGACAAAGACCCTTCTGAACATTGTATCCGGTGTAAACGAGAGGACCACAAGCCTTGCGGAGTCAACAAAGCAGATCTCGGAGTCCGTAAGCATAGTATCCGATTCAGTGGATAAAGTCAGTGAAGAGCTTGAGAACCTTACAAGGAGTCATGGCTGATGAAGCTTGTGTTTTTTGATGTAGATGGAACTATCAGTGCGCCGGGTTATCCGGTGGATGGCACCTTCAAGATCGGCATGGATGATGATGCCTGGGGCCCGTACTGCGAAGCGGCAGGCGAAGACGGCTACAAGTATTGCTCAGCTGTTCCCGCGATGATCGATTATGCCGAGGAGAACAAGAAGGCCGGAAACCGGACGTTTGTGCTTACTGCGGTTTACAATGATCCTGAGGTCAGGGCGAAGGAGAAGTTCATTGCAATGAATTATCCCGGGCTTTTCGAAGAGATCCTGACTGTCGGCTGTGCCGAGGACAAGATAGGTGTGATGCGGGATTATGCCGCAAAATTCAACGTTCCCTTAGAGGATTGCGAGCTGGTGGACGACACCTACAGCCTTCTCCTTAAAGTGGTGGTAGCAGGCATGAAAGCAACTCATACCGTAAATGTGTGCGCAAACTACGAGAAAAAGCTGCTGGACCGCCTGGGTTAAAATTGCTATGTATATCAAAAGGACCGCCGATGATTTCGACGGTCCTTTCACTATGTCTTTCAATATCGTGTGTCCCGTTCTTACCTTCCGCAGCAGAACTTATATTTCTTGCCGCTTCCGCAAGGGCAGGGGTCGTTACGTCCGACCTTCTTTTCAACACGCACGGTGCCGGAATTCTTCTGCTCCTTGTAAAGCTCTTTCCTGCGCTCCTCGGTAAGGATGTCGTCCCATGCAGGGAGGTTGTACAGCCAGTCTGCCTTTGCGCCAACCATGTTGTAATAGAGCTTTTCGTGGTCGATATCAAGAGTGACTGTGGTATCCTCTGTCATCTCCTCGATGGGGTTCGGGGTCTTAAGGGAATCGTTGATGCCGTCAAGAAAACCTGTGATCAGCCTTACGGTGCAGCCGTATTTCTCCGCAAGCTCCTTTACTGTGCCTGAAACAGTCTCCTTCGGAGCTGCCAGGAGCTTTTCGTATATCCCCTGCTCGTTGTTAAAATATGTGGCCCAGAAAAGCTCATTGTCCCTCTGGGAACGCTCGGTTTCATAGGCGAGTTTACGCCAGTCTGTTAATAAACTCATATTCCTCCTTTGCGCCGGCGCCTGAACCTGCCGGAGCTAAACGTTGTTCAGATATCACGGAACCTTCGGAGTCCAGTATTTCTCCTGGTAAATATCCGTGAAGCAATAGGTTGCTATAAGGTGCTCGGGATCGTTTATCGTAACGTTTGCAAGCTCTATTGTCGTGCCAAGCTTGAAGGAAGTCCCGAGTTTATAAGAATCCTTGTAGTTGCCGTTGTAATCGTAGTAATCGCAGATGGGCTGGATCTCGTCGCCCTGTTCGAGGCCGATCATGTTTTTAGCCGCAACCGCTGTACCGTCTGTGTAAACAAACCTTACGCCGGTGATATACCCGTAAGGGTTCTGCTTGTCGAAAGTAATATCGATCTCTGCGCGATCCCCGTTGACGTAAGCGGGAACATAGCCTGTGGTGACGCCGTCGCTTGTTGAAACATGGTAGTACGCAACAACATGACCGTTGATGGCAAGCCAGGAGCCGTCGTAATCGCCGATAAGGTTGCCTGCGCTGTCGTAGTTGAGGATGTTGTCCATACCAAGGTCTATGTAACCCTCGCCGTCATCATACATAACGTTGAGCTCGATGTCCTTCACCATATCCCACTGGTCGTCCGAAAGGGAGATCACGTTCTTGCCGCCTACCTGCTTCCAGACAAGCTTTGAGGAATCGAAGTAGTTTGCAGCAAGGTAATCCGCCATATCGGCGTCACTGATGGAACGGTCCGTAAGGAAGCCAAGAAGCGAAGTGCCAAGGCCCTCTGCTATGGTGCTGCCGGCAGAGGAGTTTGTAAGGCCGGAGAGCATCGAAAGGATGTTGCCGACGTTTCCGCCGCTTGTAGTCCCCTGGGAGTAGCCGTTCAAGAGCGATCCAAGCACTGAGTTTGAACCACCGCCGCCGGAAACCTGGCCGCCTGTTTCAACGCTTGCAAACTCCTTTATGCACTTGGTGTAATCGGCATCCATGCCGATGGAATCGTAGATCTTGACTGTCTTGTCGACGCTTGAAAGCCTCTTGTACGGGAAGAAGATGGAGATCCCGTAAGAGTTGTTCATGGTGCTGCCCGCGCGGTTGTACTTGATCGCGCCGTCAAGGGCCTTTGCCAGAGCCTTGGATTCCGCGGTGTTCAGCTTGTTTGCGAAGTCGATAAGGTCGATCTGGTCGATATTCTGGGATGAACCGTACTCTCTTGTGGCGCTTCTTGCGTTTGCCACCGTATCAAACTTCTTGCCGTCGATAAGGCCCTTTGTGGAAGAAGCAAAGCTCTTGAGCGCCGAAGGAACGGTATTTGAGAGCTCCGCAAGGTCCACAAGCGAAAGGGTCGTATTCTGACCTCTGCACTTCTGGGCGCAGACAGTGATGAAATCGTCAACGATGTTCTTGCCAAGCTCTGTGGTAGGCATAGAAGTGTTCTGGGAAAGCTTTGTGAGCCAGTTGGTGTAATACCAGCCAACGCCGGGCTCCGTTTCCTCGGAAGCGATCATGTAATCCGCGTAATCCGCCAGCATCAGGCCGTTTTCAAGGGTTGCCATCAGGCAGGCGTCAAAGCCGATAAAATCGAACTTCTTGTTGACTTTCTTAAGCGCGGTGTCGATGCCTGCAAGGGTCATGGAACCGGAAGACGAGAACTTCTCGTCGTGACCAAAGCCTGTAACGGATCCGCCGCCGTGATCCCAGAAGATGAGAGCCATGCGGTTTGCAGGGTATTTGCTGAAGCCGTAGTTCAAAAACTCCACGAGAGTATTGGGGTCTGTCATACTCTTGCTGCCCATATCGCTCTCAAGCCTTGTAAGCCCGCCGTTCTCTATCTTGTAGATCTGGTTTGTGGTGTTGCTGATGGCGCTGGTACGCCAGGATTTTGTACCGCCGGTGTAAACAATGATGTTCACATTGTTTGAAAGCGTGGCTCTCGCCATTTCACTAAGGTCCGAGGAAGCCATGCCGTGCTTGGACTCAAGGTCCGTACCGCACATATAAACAAGGATGGTGAAAGTGTCCTTGCCGTTACCCTGGATCTTTGTGTATTTCTCTCTTGAGCCTCTTGCGACAGTGGTATCAAGGGCCTTGTCTGTGGAGGAAACCACCGTTGCACCTGCCGCTGTGCTGTAATCCGCTGTTGTTGTTGAGTAATCCGTACCTGCGCCAAGAAGGCTTAAAACGCTTGATGCCCCGTTGTTGCTCACAAGGCCCGTCAGTGCGCCGAGAAGCCCGGATTTAGCGCCGCCGCAGCTTCTTATCAGGAAGAACACGATAACGATGATGATGAGGAGACCGCTTCCGCCAAAGATCCCTCTTGTGGGGATCCCGCCGCCGCCGAAACCACCGGAGCCGCCGGCCCCGCCGGAGCTTCCCCTGCGTTTTCCGGAGTAGTCGGCATTTCCGACTCTCCCTGTTCCTAAACCGTCGCCGGTCTTTCCGACTGTTCCCTGACCGCTGGAATGTCTGACGTTACGGCCCTCAGGTCTGTTAGTTGCCATACCTTAACCTCCCAAGATGATTTGACGGAGCCCTTAAGCCCACTCGTCATCTTTCTTTGCTTTTCTTATCCCTAAATACAGTGATGAAAACTCATGCGCGAACCACTGGTCCGTGGAGGGCTTGTGCCTTACTGTCACAAGACGCTCACCGTCTGCGCCGCCGGACCTTACAAAGAGCCTGTAGTAGCCCTGACCGTAAACATCCTTGCTGGTGGCCAGCTCGTAAACCTTAATGGTGTAGGGTTTGGAAGGAGTGTAGTCGTTCTCGGGCTTTGCTCCTTCAAAGTAGGAAACGGGAACAAGCTCACCGTTCTGCTGGATGCTGGAATCGATGCTCTGGATCTGGAGATTCGCAAGCTCGCCCGGTCCCATGATATAGTCGAAAGCGGCGATGCCGGCTTCCTTGTCCTTGTAATACAGGTTGAGAGCAAGTATCGTCATTGCTACGGAAGCAAAAGGATCCTTCATATCGCCGCCGGGCAGCGCCTTGATCTCATCCGCGCTGGTGGGAAGCTTATCGAACTTGAAGGTCTTTGTCTTTGTGGCGATGGCCCTTTCAACGTTCTTTTTCGCGTCCTGCACCGCGTCGTTGAACTTGTCCTTGGCTTCGTGGGAAAGCTGGTTGATAGCGTTTCCGGCTTCTTTTGTAACAAGTTTCTTTAATGAATCTAATAATGACATGTCTTTCCTCCCTTTTTGCAGCCCCGGCGCAAAGGCGCCTTTGGCGCATTTTTTGCATTTATATGCAATCTTAAGGTCAGTTTACCATAAAAACACGGGAAATGGTATTACTTTTTTACAAAAGTTCCGTCTGTAATGATTGCATTGTCAGCAGTCACGTGTTATAATCGGCAGAAGTACGCCCGGGTCCGTGGGCGTGAAGACAACAGGGCAAAAGCCCCGGCTACGTATTATTGTGGTCTGCGCATCCGGCGCAGTTTTGAGGAAAAAGTAATGAAAAAGTTTTTTGGTAACAAAGAGTTTTACAAGAAAGTAATGATGCTCGCCATCCCCATCATCGTACAGAACATGATCACGAACTTCGTGAACCTTCTGGACAATATCATGGTGGGAGCCGTTGGAACGGAGCAGATGACAGGCGTTTCCGTTGTAAACCAGCTGACGTTTGTTTTCTCCCTTGCGCTTTTTGGCGCTGTTTCGGGCCCCGGTATCTTTACGGCGCAGTACTACGGCAAAAAGGACTACGAAGGCGTCCGCAACACCATGCGTTTCAAGTTCATAGTCTCGGTGGTGATCCTTGTGGGCGGCGTGTCCATTTTCCTGCTCTTTGGCGACGATCTTATCCGCCGCTTCATGACAGACACGGAAAAGCTTGATGTGGAGGCAACTTTCGGCTATGCGAAGGAGTACCTGAGGATAATGCTGATAGGCCTTATCCCTTTCTGCTTCTCAAACGCCTACGCCGGAACCCTGCGTGAGACGGAAAAGACGACTGTCCCCATGATAGCCGGTATAACGGCAACCGTCATCAACCTTGGGCTGAACTATATCCTGATCTTTGGCCACTTTGGGGCTCCGAGGCTCGGAGTAACAGGTGCTGCCATCGCAACAGTGGTATCCCGCTATGTCGAGCTTTTGATGATCGTGCTCTGGAGCCACCTGAACAAGGGCAAAACCCCTTATTTCAAGGGACTTTACAGGTCGCTTGCCATCCCCGGGGATCTTATCAAAAAGATACTTCTCCGCGGAACGCCCCTCTTCCTGAACGAGTTTCTCTGGTCCCTCGGAATGACGGAGCTTGCACAGCGCTACTCCACCAGAGGCCTTGAAGTGGTATCCGCGGTAAATATCTCAAATACCTTCTTCAACCTGTTTAACGTAATGGTCATCTCTATGGGTTCCGTTGTGGCCATAATAATAGGCAACCTTCTTGGTGCCAACGAAACAGACGAGGCCGTGGATACGGACAGAAAGCTCATTGTGTTCTCTGTCCTCACCTGTACAGTGTTTGGCGCCCTTGAAGTCATTTTTGCCCCGTTCTTCCCTCTGTTCTACAACACTACAGACGAGATCAGGGGGCTGGCGGCTACCCTGCTCAGGATAAACGGCTGCTGCCTGCCTGTCCACGCTTTCCTGAACTCAGCTTACTTTACGCTGCGTTCCGGCGGAAAGACGGTAGTGACCTTTATCTTCGACTCTGTCTTTATCATGGTGGTGACCCTGCCTGTAGCGACGGTGCTTGCGCGTTTTACCGCGCTTCCCATCGTTCCGCTTTATATATGCGTCCAGTGTACCGACATGCTGAAGGTGGTGATGGGTGCGGTCTTCCTGAAGAAGAGGATATGGATCAACAACCTGGTGGACGACTAAGATACATTTCAAATGAATATTCCCGAAAAGACGCTCTTTTTGTATTCGAAATTCTTTACAAAAAGGGCGTTTTGTGATATTATGCCCATAATGGGTTTAGTGTGTTTCGACCCCAAAAAAACGAAACGGAGCAAGTTCATGGATTCTTCAAAGATCGTTGGTATAATAGGTGGCGGAAATATGGGAGGCGGTATCGCAAAGGGTATTGCGGGTGCAAATTTAGTTTCACCTAAGAATATCATTGTTGCGGATATCAACGCTAAGCGCCGTGCGGAGCTTGAGGAGGAGCTCGGTATCAGGTGTGTGGCGGGAAATGTGGAGCTGTGCAGCGAAGCGGACATCATCTTTCTGGCGGTAAAGCCTTTTCTTCTGGCCGATGTTATCGAGGAGATAAGGGACTATGTTAACGAGGATGCCCTTGTTATCAGCGTTGTTGCGGGACAGAAGCTTGAGAAGGTGGAAGGCCTCTTTAAGAGGAATCTGCACCTCATTCGCATAATGCCCAATCTTGGCGCTGTTGTGGGGGAGTCCATGACAGGCTATACACCTAACGACAGGGTTACCGAGGAAGAGCTTTCGGACGCTGTGGAGCTGTTCGAGTCCTTCGGAAAATGCGAGCGTATAGGGGAAAACCTTATGGATGTCATTACAGCCGTGAGCGGGTCCGCGCCTGCTTATGTCTGCACATTTATAGATGCTATGGCGGATGCTGCAGTGCTTAACGGCATGCCAAGGGCAAAGGCCTACACCATCTGCGAGCAGGCAGTGCTTGGAACCGCCAAATATATGCTGGAAACCGGAGTTTCGCCCTCGGAGCTTAAGGATATGGTTTGCACACCGGGCGGGACTTCCATAGTTGCTGTAACAGTAATGGAAAAAGAGGGCTTGAGAGGCGCTGTGCACGCAGGTGTAACGGCCTGTGCCGAAAAGTCCAGAAACCTGTGACAAAAGGCTTCCGGCCCAAAGCCGGCCTTTAACATTACAGACAGGGGGACGCAATGGAACCTGAAGTTAAGCAGATCAACAGCGAGGCACAGACCGGGCCTGCGAGTGCGGCGATGTGCCAGGGCGTCTGGGATATGGATTTCAACTGCATTGTTGCGGACGAAAGCGTATTCCGGTTCTTAAAATGCTTTAAACAGAACCCGCTTATAGGATATATAGACGAAGGCGACAGGGAGCGCTTTGCGGAATGGTGGAATACCATCACCACAGAAACTTCCGAGATCATCACAAAGATACAAAAGAGCGACGGGGAGATAAGGGATGTCCTGATAAAGGCCCGTGTCATCGCCAAGAACGGGGAGCGGCAGCATATTTCCGTTACCATAACCGATATCCTTGCCGCAAGCGAGGATTATTCCGGTGTATATGAGGATCTTGGCAATGTCACGGCTTACCTTGAGCATCTTGAGGGCTGTGAGTTTGAATATAATTGCGAGAGCAATACCCTTGAGCTTTTCAAATATGTGGAGAACAAGCGCGTGCCTGTTTCCAACCAGGAGCTTCTTGCCATAGTCCCGGAGCTGTCCGAGATATTTGCAAGGACAAAAGGAAAGCCGGAGTTTATCCACGAGATCATCCAGGGGAAGGGCAATGAAAGCTTTTCCGTGGACGGAGCGTGCATCTACGAAGAATACGATATGAAGCGGGTTTTCGGCCGCATCCGCAAGAACAACCAGCGGGCGGACGACATTCAGGACCAGACCCCCATCGAAAACATCGATACCTTCACGGGCCTCTGGAACAAGGTGGGATCCCTTGAATACCTGCGTCAGGCCATAGAGGACAAGAACGTCCACCAGGTGGTGGTCTTCATGATGGATATAGATTCCTTCAAGCTCTTTAACGACACCTACGGCCATGCCTTCGGCGACGAGGTCATCATGCGTATGGCCCAGATCCTGAAGAGCGTTGTGAAGGGGCGCGGCATAGCTGCCCGCTTTGGCGGCGACGAGTTTATGATGGTCTTAAAAGACCTTGGGCCGGAAAGCGCCATAAGGACCGTGGCAGAGTCCATCAGGACCCAGATGTCCTGGGCTTTCACGGACAAGCTGAACGGAGGAAAGATATCCTGTACCATCGGTATCGCAGAAACACCGAGGAACGGTACGGATTTCGACACTATCTTCAATAAATCCGACAGAGCCCTTTATATCGGTAAACAGAAGGGCAAGAACAGATACATTATCTACAAAGAGCACATCCACGGCGAGCTTCCGACAGATGAAGGTATCTCCTTAGAGCAGGGGATACGGGATTCTTTAAAGGTGGACGAGATGATCGACGAGGTTGCAAACGCCCTCGGACTTCTTGGAAAACACGGGAAAGACGCCTTTGGCGATGTTGCAGCGATGCTCATCCGGCTGTTCAGGGTGGACCGTGTTTCGATCTACAGCGGGGAAAACCTTGATCTTTACGGGTACTACGGAACCGAGGCGGAGCCTGTAAAGAACCTTGCCGTTATGAAAAATCCCGAACGTGAGAAGGAACTTGTAAACCAGTCGGGTATTTGCCATACGCTGTTCAACCATATGCAAAGCCTGTTCTTTGAGGATTTCCACGGCGAACTGCAGAAAAACGGCGTAAAAGAGACCACCATCGTGCGTATCGGGACCCCGGGCAACATAAAGGGGCTTGTGGCTTTCGAACGTCTCTCTCTTGATATTTCGGACTCGAGGAGATGGTCCGATGAGGAACTGCACATACTTACGCTTTGCGCGAAGATGCTCGGAACTCTGCTTTAACAGCGGAGTTCCGCTTTTTTTCTGAGGAAACTCCGGAAACAAAAACAAATTTAGATACATTTTTTTGGCACATTCAAACACGTTTCTAAAAAAAATATCGTTTTAGGGGCAAAATATATCTCTTTTTGTATCTGTCAGGTGCTATCATTGGGTAAAACAAACGGATGGAGGGGAATATATGTCTTTAGCAGCAGCCGGCATTATGCGCCGTGAAGCCTGTACAGCGCTTATCTGTATCGACTCGTTCGATGACTACAGCATGACAGGACGCTTATATCATTCAAGTCTCCCCCATGAAGCATATTTCAGAAGTTTTATGGAACTTATCGAGACAATGGAGCACATTTTCAACAGTCTCGATTATCCTCAGTCGTCTATGACACTTCGTTCTTTTGAAGGAACTAAGCCGGCGGAGCGTGCAGAAGTTGCGATCCCCGCCATTTCCACTTCGTATACAAACAAAGCAAAGGGAGATACGGCAACCTTCAGGCTGAGGGTCATGTTCCGGCAGAATGCTACATGGCAGGGTACGATCCGCTGGATAGAAGCAGAAAAAGAAGAGAATTTCAGAAGCGTTTTGGAGTTATTGCACCTTATGGACAGTGCGATCCCGAACCACATGAGAGATTCCGAAAAAACTGTCGACAAACTTGAAAAAGTAATGTAAAACGTAAAAAGCACACACCTTCGGGTGTGTGTTTTTTTGCGCAATGTTTAAACGGACCGGGCAGGAGTCAGCCTGCCCGGTCGCGAAGGGAAGCCGGCGGGGATTGTTATTTATTCATCAAAAAGATTATTTATTCATTTTCCGCAGATTTAAACCTTGAATTCTTAACATATTGAGAGTAAAATATCATCATTATAGGTGAAAGAGGTTTAAAATTATGTACAAGATTCTCCGTAAAGAATATTTGTCACCTGCCACCGTCCTTATGGATGTTGAAGCCCCCCGCGTGGCAAAACACTGCCTGCCCGGACAGTTTGTCATCGTTCGTCTGGACGAGAAGGGCGAGCGTATCCCCCTTACTATCTGTGATTACGATCACGAAAAAGGCACAGTAACCATCGTGTTCCAGGGGATCGGAGCCAGCACAAAGATGATGATGGAGCTTGAAGCCGGCGATGCTTTTGCCGATTTCGTAGGGCCCCTCGGCCACTACTCCGAGCTTATCGATGAACCGATTGAAGAGCTCAGGAAGAAGAGCATCCTGTTTGTTGCCGGCGGCGTAGGGACTGCTCCCGTTTACCCTCAGGTAAAATGGCTCAAAGAGCATGGCGTGGACGCAGATGTTGTCCTCGGTGCCAGAAACAAAGACCTCATAATCCTGGAAGATCTGCTGTCAAAGGTAGCAAAGAACCTCTATATCACTACCGACGACGGTTCCTATATGTTCAAGGGCAATGTAAACGACAGGATCAAAGCCCTTGTAAACGAAGAAGGCAAGCATTATGACGTGGTCATTGCCATCGGCCCTATGATCATGATGAAATTTGTCTGTCTCCTCACAAAAGAGCTGGGGATCAAGACCATTGTCAGCATGAACCCCATCATGGTGGACGGCACCGGTATGTGCGGCGCCTGCCGTCTTGTGGTCGGCGACAAGGTTAAGTTTGCTTGCGTTGACGGGCCTGAGTTTGACGGCCATCTGGTAGATTTTGATGTAGCTATGAAGCGTATGCAGCAGTACAAGACCGAAGAGGGCCGTGCAAAGCTCCGCGAGATCGAGGGAGCTACACACCACGGCGGATGCGGCAACTGCAACTGAAACAGTTTTAACAAAATCCCTACTAAGAATGCGAGGATCATTATGGATGTATTAAAAAAGGTCCCTGTCCGCGAGCAGGAACCGCTTGTAAGAGCTCATAATTTTGAAGAAGTATGTTTTGGATATAATCTCGAAGAGGCAAAGGCCGAGGCTTCACGTTGCCTTACCTGCAAAAACCCCAGATGTGTGGAAGGGTGTCCCGTAAATGTGGATATCCCGGGCTTTATCGAGAAGCTTAAGGATGGCGACGCTGCTGCGGCTTACGGCGTTTTGAGCAAATATTCGGCGCTTCCCGCAGTCTGCGGCCGTGTATGTCCTCAGGAGACCCAGTGTGAAGCAAAATGTATCCGCGGGATCAAGGGTGAAGCCGTATCCATCGGCAAACTCGAGCGTTTCGCTGCAGATACCGCACGTGAGATGGGCATCAAGCCCGAGAAGAACTGCACTCCCACAGGAAAGCGCGTGGCTGTTGTAGGTTCCGGCCCTTCAGGCCTTACCTGTGCGGGCGAGCTTGCAAAGGCAGGCGTTGACGAAACAGTGTTCGAAGCTCTTCACGAGGCCGGCGGCGTGCTTGTTTACGGCAGTCCGGAGTTCCGTCTCCCCAAGGAAAAAGTAGTTAAACCCGAGGTTGAAAACGTTAAATCCCTGGGCGTAAAGATCGAGACAGACGTTATCACAGGTAAGTCTGTTACCATAGACCAGCTCCTTGATGAAGAGGGCTTTGACGCCGTTTTCATCGGCTCGGGCGCAGGTCTTCCCAAGTTTATGAATATCCCCGGCGAGCAGGCCAACGGCGTGTTCTCGGCTAACGAATACCTCACCAGGAGCAACCTGATGAAGGCCTTCAGAGAGGATTACGATACCCCTATCGTTGCAGGTAAAAAGGTAGCTGTCGTAGGCGGCGGAAACGTTGCCATGGACGCTGCCCGTACCGCACTGCGCCTCGGAGCCGACGTTACGATCGTTTACAGACGTAGCGAAGCAGAGCTTCCCGCACGTGCGGAAGAGGTTCACCACGCGAAGGAAGAGGGCATCAAGTTCGAGCTCCTCACCAACCCTACCGAGATCCTTGTGGACGAAAACGGCTGGGTAAAGGGCATCCGCTGCATCCGTATGGAGCTTGGCGAGCCCGACGCATCCGGACGCCGCTCACCTGTTGAAGTTAAGGGTTCCGAGTTTGACATCGACGTCGATACCGTCATCATGTCACTTGGCACCAGCCCTAACCCGCTCATTGCCTCGACTACGGACAACCTCGAGGTTAACAGGCGCGGAGGTATCGTTATCAACGAGGAGACAGGTATGTCTTCAAGGCCCGGCGTTTTTGCGGGTGGCGATGCCGTAACCGGCGCAGCTACCGTTATCCTTGCCATGGGTGCAGGAAAGAAGGCTGCTGCAGGAATCCTCGATTATCTCGGGATCAAAAAAGACTGATCGTTTCAAGGACAGGAAATCATGAAGCTTAATAAAAACGGAATGTACTTAAAAAACGGGATCGAGCTTGCGGAGGCTGTTTCGGATGAAGAAGCGCGGTCTTTCGGTCTTGCCTCAAAGGACGACGCAAGACGTGAGACAATGGCCTACAGGATCCTTCAGGCCCACAACACATCGGGTGATGAAAACAAGCTCAAGATCAGGTTTGACAAGATAACTTCTCACGATATCACTTTTGTCGGGATCATCCAGACTGCCCGTGCGAGCGGGCTTGAGGAGTTCCCTTTGCCCTACATCCTCACGAACTGCCACAACTCCCTCTGCGCGGTTGGCGGCACCATCAACGAGGATGACCATATGTTTGGCCTTTCCTGCGCGAAAAGGTACGGCGGGATCTACGTTCCTCCGCACCAGGCGGTAATCCACCAGTTCGCAAGGGAGATGCTTGCCGGCTGCGGCGATATGATCCTCGGTTCCGACTCCCACACACGTTACGGAGCTCTCGGCACCATGGCTGTAGGTGAAGGCGGCGGCGAGCTTGCAAAGCAGCTTCTTAAGAAAACATACGACATCAATATGCCGGGCGTTGTGGCCGTTTACCTTACCGGAAAGCCCGGACGCGGCGTAGGTCCTCAGGACGTAGCCCTTGCCCTCATCGGAGAGACTTTCGCAAACGGCTTTGTAAAGAACAAGGTTATGGAATTTGTGGGTCCGGGCGTTAAGAACCTTTCCATGGATTTCAGGATCGGCGTGGATGTTATGACAACAGAGACCACCTGCCTTTCCTCCATCTGGACCACAGACGAAAAAACAGAGGAATTCCTTGAGATCCACGGGCGAAAAGAAGCCTACAAAGAGCTTGCGCCCGGCGCTCTTGCTTATTACGATTCCGTGATCGAGCTTGACCTTTCGACGGTGAAGCCTATGATAGCTATGCCCTTCCACCCCAGCAATACCTACACCATTGCGGACCTTAAGGCAAACCTTAAGGATATCCTTAACGACGTTAAGGAGCGCGCAAGGGTGAGCCTTGGCGATAAGGTCGCTTTCTCCCTTGACGACAAGATAAGGGACGGCGGGCTTTACGTGGACCAGGGCATAATCGCGGGCTGTGCCGGCGGCGGGTTTGAGAACATCTGCGCGGCAGCGGATATCCTTGATTCCTGCGACATAGGAAATGACAAGTTCACACTCAGCGTTTACCCTGCAAGTATGCCCGTTTACATGGAACTGATAAAGAACGGGAAGGCAGAAAAGCTCATAGAAGCGGGCGCTGTTATAAAGACGGCCTTCTGCGGACCTTGCTTTGGCGCAGGTGACACACCCGCAAACAACGCCTTCAGCATCCGTCACTCCACAAGGAACTTCCCGAACCGCGAGGGCAGCAAGCTCCAGAACGGCCAGATCTCAAGTGTTGCGCTGATGGATGCAAGGTCCATAGCCGCAACTGCCGCAAACAAAGGCATTCTCACGGGTGCGGATGAGGTCGACAAGGAGTTTGTACCTCCTGTTTACCACTTCGACCCTTATATCTACAACCGCCGTGTATACAACGGCTTTGGCAAGGCCGACAAGTCCGTTGAGGTACAGTTCGGACCTAACATTAAGGACTGGCCCGAAATGCCGGCTCTTACGGAAAACCTGCTTGTCAAGGTGGTTTCGAGGATAGACGATCCCGTTACCACAACAGACGAGCTGATCCCTTCAGGAGAGACTTCGTCCTTCCGCTCAAATCCCATCGGCCTCGCAGAGTTTACGCTTTCCCGCAAGGATCCTAAGTACGTGGGACGCGCAAAGGAAGTGGCAAAGGCAGAAAAGGCGCGTGAAGCCGGGACAGATCCAAAAGATGCATTTTCCGAGCTTTCAGAGGCCTTTGAGCTTGCAAAGAAGAGCTTTGCCCTGGATCTTACAAACACAGGCTTTGGCAGCACCATCTGTGCCGTAAAGCCGGGAGACGGCTCTGCCCGCGAGCAGGCGGCCTCCTGCCAGAAGGTCCTTGGCGGCTGGTGCAATATCGCAAAAGAATACGCAACAAAGAGATACCGCTCAAATCTTATAAACTGGGGCATGCTCCCCTTTGTATACGACGGCGGCGAACTGCCCTTCGGGAACGGCGACTACCTGCTCTTAAAGGGTGTTTCGGATGCGCTGAAAAACAAGCGTGATACCGTGGAGTGCACTGTCATCTGCAACGAGAAAGATACAAAGACAGCAGTGCTTAAGGACTACACTCTGAAGCTCGGAGAGCTTACAGACGAGGAAAGAAAGATAATTCTTGCCGGCTGCCTCATCAACTATTACAAATAGGCGAAAGCGCCCGGCACGGGAGGAAAAATGGACAGGATACCTATGACTACGCCCATCGTGGAAATGGACGGCGACGAAATGACCAGAGTGATCTGGAAATTCATAAAAGACGAGCTTATCTGCCCCTTTGTGGACTTAAAGACCGAGTATTACGACCTTGGGTTAAAGCACAGGGACGAGACTGACGACAAGGTTACGGTGGACTCCGCGCATGCTGCACAGAAATACGGCGTCGCAGTTAAATGCGCCACCATCACGCCCAATGCCGCTCGTGTGGAGGAGTATAACCTCAAGGAGATGTGGAAGAGCCCAAACGGCACCATCCGTGCCATAATGGACGGAACCGTGTTCCGCGCGCCTATCCTTGTAAAGGGGATAGAGCCCTACGTTAAGAACTGGGTAAAGCCCATCACCATCGCGCGTCACGCTTACGGTGACGTTTACAAGGCTACAGAGATGAAGGTTGAAGGCCCGGGCCGCGCAGAGCTTGTGTTTACGGCCGAGGACGGCACAGAGACAAGGGAGCTCATCCACGACTTTAAGTCTGCCGGCGTGCTCCAGGGCATGCATAACCTCAACCCTTCCATCGAGAGCTTTGCAAGGTGCTGCTTCAACTACGCCATCTCTACAAAGCAGGATCTGTGGTTCGCCTCAAAGGACACCATCTCCAAAAAGTACGACCACACCTTCAAGGATATCTTTGAAGAGATCTACAACAAAGAATACAAGGCAAAGTTTGAAGAGCTCGGGCTTACGTATTTCTATACTCTTATCGATGATGCCGTAGCCCGCGTGATCCGCTCGGAGGGCGGTTACATCTGGGCCTGCAAGAATTACGACGGCGACGTTATGAGCGATATGCTTGCAACTGCCTTTGGTTCCCTTGCCATGATGACTTCCGTTCTTGTTTCGCCGGACGGAAACTTCGAATACGAGGCAGCTCACGGCACAGTGCAGCGCCATTATTACAAATATCTTGAGGGAAAGCCCACCTCCACAAACCCCATAGCCACCATCTTTGCGTGGACAGGGGCTCTCGCAAAGCGAGGGGAGCTTGACGGAAACGCCGCTCTTACGGAGTTTGCAAAAAAACTTGAAAAGAGTACAATAGATACAGTCGAGTCCGGAAAGATGACAGGTGACCTTTACCTCATCTCCACTCTCGAGAAAAAAGAGAAGCTTGAAACCCTTGAGTTTATAAAGGCTATCAGAGAAAATCTTGAAAAGGCAATGTGAAATGAAACAAGTAATGAAAAAGCAAAAAATATGCACGTTAGTCGCTCTTTTGCTGATCATATCACTGCTGGCCGGAAACCTTGATCCCTTCCTTGCCCATGCAGAGGGCGAAAATGCAGGGGATCCGGCAATTACAGGGACAGAAGTGCCGGAGGAGCCGTCGGAAACGCCGTCTCCTACCCCGAGCCCTTCCCCGACACCCACAGACATCCCCATAATCACGGCCCCGCCCGGGGAGCCTGTGTTACCTGAGGAAGATGCGACGGCGGATGCCTTCAGGAACGGCACTTACGAAAACAGCACCGCCTACACCCTTATCGGCTACGATAACGGAGCTGTCATCAGCGAAAAGGATTCGAACCTTCCGGTTTACGCAAGTGAGCTCAGCGAGTGGCTTTTTACGCTCTATGTTTTGAGCAGGACAGAACTGCCCACAGGAGTTGAAGCGAACATAAGGACCCTCATTTCCGAAGAAGCGGCGGTGACGGTCTCTAAGAAGGCGCTCGAAAACGCGGGCAAGGTCGCTTACCCTGTTCTTGCGGGACTGAAAGAGGGCGACAAGATCGCTTACAAGGACCTTGTCATTATGTACCTTATGACGGGCGCAGATGACGCAAGAGAAGTGCTTGTTGCGTACCTTGCGGGCACCGACAGACGCGCGGTTTATGAGATGAACAGGATCGCCCGTGCCTACGGCCTGAATAAGACTCACGCAGAGACTACGGACGGCGCATATTCAGCTAAGCAATATACGACTGTTTCAGACCTTTACAAGCTATTCCTTACATTGATGAAGTATCAGACCTTCGCGGAAAATATAGAGCTGGCGTCCTGCCAGGTTTCTGTCAACCGCTCAGGCGCAGAGGTGCAGACTATCTGCCCGAACCGGATGTTTGGCGATATCCTGCTTTACGGCGATATAGAAGTGCCGGAGGGCTTCACCTTCCGCGCCAGGTTTTCCGGCGGATGCCAGGCGGGCCTCGGAGCACAGGTGATGTTCGTTACAGGCGCCAACGGCTTCAACTACGTTACTGTAGTCGCAAATATCCCCTTCGAGAAGGACCTTGCCATCGAGAGCAGGCGTTTTCTCGAGCTTAAAGGCGAATACTTCGACGAGGACCAGGAGCTGCCTCTTGGGGACGACACAGTCCGCTACAAATATCTTCTTGACGCAGAAGTGCAATATTACACTATGGACAACCGTCCGTACTCCTATATGACAAAGCAGATGACCGACAGGTATATGATGAGCCTTACAGTGCCTGTCTGGAAGCTGAACGAGAAGACCGGCGCAAGGACAGAGGGCAAGATGACGATCCCCATCCACAGAAAGCTGTACAGGAGCCTTAAGGAGATAATGCAGGAGGTTTTCGAACTTCCGCTGCAATTCCCCATAAAGACTTTCCTCGGCTACGGCTACAGGCAGTCGGGCGGCGTGGGGCTTAGCCTCTGCACGTTGATATCTGTCCATTCCTACGGGGCAGCGGTGGATATCAACCCCGGTGATTACGACAACGACTATTTCCTCGGCAAGGGGAACGATCTCAGAAATAAAGACAATCCTTACTGCATACCGGATGAAGTCATAGCCATCTTTGAAGCTCACGGATGGAACTGGGGCGGCAACTTCAATATCTGCTCCGATACTATGCATTTCCAGTATCTCGGGCTGGATTACCTCTCATACCAGGGGCGGGATCCTTTTGTAAGGCTTGCGCCCGCGGAAAACATGAACGTTGGCGTTGAAGTGAAAAACCTTCAGGAAAGGCTTGCGGAGCTTGGCTACAACGCGCCGCAGAACGGCATCTACAACAACAGGACGCGCACAGCACTTATGAAGTTCCAGAGCGATCACGGTCTTCCTGCCAATGGTGAAGTGGATTATAAGACTTGGGAAACAATTATCAATCTTACCCATTATATGAGTTACGTATTCTGAAAAACGGGTTTTGAAACCTTAAAAAAAGGCTTCAAAAATGGGGTTTTTGAAAAAACGACCCTTCAAACCCTCTAAAATGCAACTTTTTTTATAAAAAAGTGCGAAAAATCCGCATTTTTGCTTGACAAAACGTAGCAAGAGTTTTATAAATAGATTATGACCAGTGCAAAAGTGCTGGGAAATAAATGTTTAGGAGGAGTAATCCATGAACAAAACAGAACTTGTTGCTGCTATCGCTGCAAAAACAGAATTATCCAAGAAGGATTCCGAGAAGGCATTAAAGGCTTTCATCGAAGTCGTAACCGAAGAGCTCGTTAAGGGCGGTAAGGTTCAGCTCGTTGGTTTCGGTACCTTCGAAGTTGCTGATCGTGCTGCAAGAACCGGCAAGAACCCTCAGACCGGCAAGGCTATCAAGATCGCTGCTTCTAAGGCTCCTAAGTTCAAAGCTGGCAAGGCTCTTAAGGAAACCGTTAACGCACCTAAGAAAGCAAAGAAGAAATAATAACGGAACGATAACGGGCTGCTTTGTTTACAAGGCAGCCTGTTTTTCTTATCAGGAGTTTTATGAGAATAGACAAATATCTTAAAGTTTCCCGCCTTATAAAGCGCAGGACCGTTGCAAACGAGGCCTGTGACGCGGGCAGGATAACGATCAACGGAAAAGTAGCAAAAGCCTCGACAGAAGTCAAGGTTGGAGATATAATAGAGATAGGCTTCGGAGAAAAATCCGTAAAAGCCGAGGTAACGGATATCGTGGATTCCACCAAAAAGGAAGCTGCAAAGGAAATGTACAAGCTTTTGTAAAACACTCGGAGGGACTTGTGAGCAGAGACAGAGGGCGTAAGGCCGGTTTAAGGATAGTTGCGGTCGCAGTCATAGTTGTTTGCGCTGTTTTGGGTGCAAGCAAGCTTAAACTCGAGCAAAAATACAGGTCTCTTCAGCAGCACGAAAAGGAGCTTACCGAACAGATCCAAGACGAAAAGGACCGTGCCGAAGAAATAGAAGAGTACGGAGTATATATAAAAACAAAGAAATTCATCAAAGACCTGGCAAATACGGTAATGGGGCTTGTGGATCCCGATTCCGTCATCATCAAGGAAAAAGAATAAAGTCGCAGACTGCAGATTATCTTGGAACGAAGGTGTTATTGTGCTTGGTAAAATAAGAGATTTCATAGAAAAATACGATATGCTGGCCGAGGGCGATGTTGTCGTTCTCGGTATATCAGGGGGCGCGGATTCCGTTGCCCTTTTGCTTATTATGAAGGAGCTTGAGGCCCACTTTGGCGTAAAACTCCACGCTGTACATGTAAACCACGGCTTAAGAGGTGAGGACTCCGACAGGGATGAAGCCTTTACAAAGGCCCTGTGTGAGAGGCTTGGAGTCCCCTTTGAGGTCTACAGGGAGGACGTTGCCGCCGTTTCCGACAGAGAGGGCTTAAGCCTCGAGGAAGCGGGACGGAAGGTGCGCTATGCCGCTTTTGAGGCAGCAGCCGCAAAGATCCATGCAAACAGGATCGCCGTGGCACATCACATGGACGACAACGCGGAGACGGTCATCTTCAGGATCGCCCGCGGCACAGGCCTTAAGGGCCTTGCGGGGATGCACCCCAAGAGAGAGCTTACGGAAGGGATAACGCTTATAAGGCCAATGCTCTCGGTTTCAAGAGGGGAGATAGAAGCCTGGCTTGAATCAAGGCACCAGGCCTATTGTACGGATCTTACGAACTTCGAGGATGAATACAGCAGGAACGCTATAAGGAACAGAGTCCTGCCTTCTCTTGAGGATATAAACAGCGGGGCCTCGGAAAACATCTGTGCCCTTGCGGAGGCTGCGGCTGCCGCAGACGAGTATCTTGGGCGCGCGGCTGAGGAAAAGTACGGACGCCTTGTGGAGTTCGGACGCACGGGAGAAACCATGCTCGTAAGGATCCCAAAGGACCCGGAGCCTGTGCTTTTCGAGAGGATCCTGCGCAACACCCTGTTCAAAGTGGCAAAACACGAGAAGGACATAACCTCCACGCACATCCGTCTGATCGCGGAGCTTGCGCAGAAGCAGACGGGGAGCAGGCTTTCCCTGCCCTACGGCGTAACCGCGGAAAAAAGCTATGACTGTATAGTCTTCAAGAGAGAAGCGGACAAAGCGGCTTCTCATCTTCCTAAGCTTGAGGAAGTGGTCATCCCGATGTCCGGGCTTGAAGACGGGCCGGTGACGGCTGAGTTCCCCGGTTTTGGGACATTCGAATTTGAACTTTTTAACGGAAAATGTAATTCTTTTTCGAAAGAGGACTATACTAAATTCTTCGATTATGATAAAATAACCTGTAACCCTGTTTTGAGAACTCCAAGAGAGGGTGATTCTGTCGTCATCTCACCGGAAGGCGGCAGAAAACCGCTGAAAAAGCTGTTCTCAGACCTTAAGATATCCAAAGAGGACAGGGAAGCGATCCCTGTTATCGCTGAAGGCAGCAATGTCCTTTGGATCCCCGGGATAAGGACAGGGGAAAACAGGAGAGTAGACAACAATACCGGAAGAATCCTTAAAATACACTGGAGGAAATGATATGTCACACGATCCCTCGAGAATAAGCGTCCTGATACCCCAGGACAAAGTAGAAGCCAGGCTTAAAGAGCTGGGCGAGAAGATAAGTAACGATTACGCCGGCAAAGAGCTGTGCCTTGTCTGCGTGCTTAAGGGCGGATCATATTTTATGATCGAGCTCGCAAAATACATCACAGTGCCCGTGACTATGGACTTTATGCAGGTTTCAAGCTATGGTTCCGCCACAAGGTCGTCGGGTAACATCAAGATCGTAAAGGACGTTGACGAGCCCATGACAGACCGTCACGTACTTATAGTCGAGGATATAATCGACTCCGGAAGGACCCTTTCCTGCCTTGAACAGCTCTTCAAGGACAGGAAGCCCGCGAGCCTTAAGATCGCCACCCTGCTTGACAAGCCCGACAGGCGCGAGGTCGAAGTGCCGGTGGATTACACGGGCTTTACCATCCCGGACGCTTTTGTGGTGGGCTGCGGCCTTGATTATGCCCAGAACTACAGAAACCTGCCGTATGTGGGTGTTGTGGAGTTTGATTGATATTATTTTTGAAGGGTTTAGAATTGTATGAAAAGTAGAACAGGCAAGAATCTGATCTTTATACTCGTGTTCGTGGGATTGCTCCTGCTCATGTATTCCCTTGTCACCTATGCGGAAAGGCAGAACACCATAGGCTACGAGTTCAGGGATTTCAATCTGGATGCCAAAGCCGGAAACGTTGTTTCCGTCATCATCCGCCAGAACGAGGAAGTTCCCACCGGACGTATAACCGTCTCTTTGAAGAACGGCCTTACAAAGACGTTCTTTATCGAAGATGTTTCAAAGGTCCTTGAAAAGTGTACGGAATCCGGCATCCCCTACAAGCTGCAGGATGTGGCAAGGCCCAGCGTTTTCCTGACTTCAGTGCTGCCTTACCTTATAATGCTGGTTGCTATCTTCTTTTTCTTTATGATCATGACGGGGCCGGCCTCCACAGGCGGCGGCAACTCCAAGGTCATGAACTTTGGAAAGAGCCGTGCCAGCATATCTGTTGACGAAAAGACGAAATTTAAGGATGTGGCCGGGCTTTACGAGGAAAAGGAGGATCTCCGCGAGATAGTTGACTTCCTTTCAAGCCCCCAGAAATACCTTAAAGTCGGCGCAAGGATCCCTAAGGGCGTTCTCCTTGAAGGCCCTCCCGGAACAGGTAAGACCCTGCTTGCAAAGGCAGTTGCCGGTGAAGCCGGGGTTCCCTTCTTCTCGATCTCGGGTTCCGATTTCGTTGAAATGTTCGTAGGTGTGGGCGCAGCACGTGTCCGCGACCTCTTTGCGGATGCAAAGAAGAACGCTCCCTGCATAGTTTTCATAGACGAGATAGATGCCGTTGCAAGGCGCAGGGGCACCGGTATGGGCGGTGGCCACGACGAACGTGAGCAGACCCTTAACCAGCTCCTTGTTGAGATGGACGGCTTTGGAACTAATTCGGGCATCATAGTCCTTGCGGCCACAAACCGTGTGGATATCCTTGATCCCGCCATCATGCGTCCCGGCCGCTTCGACAGAAAAGTCGTAGTGGGAAGGCCCGATGTCAGAGGCCGTGAGGAGATCCTGAAAGTTCACTCAAAGGACAAGCCTCTTGCGGATGACGTTGTCCTTGAGGAGATAGCCCGCACCACCGCAGGTTTTTCAGGCGCAGACCTTGAAAACCTCATGAACGAAGCCGCTATACGTGCGGCAAAGGAGAACAGGGCTGTCATCAACGCCGAGGATATAAAGAAATCCTTCATAAAAGTGGGGATCGGCACGGAAAAGAAGAGCAAGATCATCTCCGAAAAAGAGAAGAGGATCACCGCTTACCACGAATCCGGACACGCAATCCTCTTCCACGTCCTGCCGGATGTGGGCCCTGTGTACGCAGTATCCATCATCCCTACAGGCCTTGGGGCTGCAGGCTACACCATGCCTTTGCCCGAACGTGATGAGATGTTCAATACAAAGGGGCATATGCTCCAGCATATAATAGTATCTCTCGGCGGACGTGTTGCCGAGGAGATCGTCCTTGACGACATAACGACAGGGGCATCCCAGGATATTAAGGAAGCCACCGGCATTGCACGTGCAATGGTCACAAAATACGGCTTCTCGGATCTTGGCACCATCAATTATGCAAATGAGGACGACGAAGTGTTCATCGGCCGCGATCTTGCCCACACCCGCAGCTACAGCGAGAATGTGGCTAACAAGATCGATGAAGAGGTGAGCAAGATCATAAAAGAAGCTTACGCAAAAGCAAAAGAGATCCTTTCCGAGTACAGGGATGTGCTGGACAAGAGTGCCGCACTCCTGATCGAGAAGGAACGTATCACCCGCGAGGAATTTGAAGCTCTTTTCGAAGGGAGATAAGAGAAGACACGGAGGCATTTCACATGGTGTGGAACTTGCATTATGATTACAGTGCTCTAGCTGCGCTGACACTGTTCGGTATATACGTTTTCTCCATGCGACAGGTTAAATATCGTGTAAACACGATATTTAACGTGCTTCTTGTTGTCACATATACGGATATCATCCTTGATATCTGCGCCTGCGTATCGATAAAGCATCTTGGGAAGACAGGTCTGTCCCTTGGGCTTGCGTACGCCTTCAACGTAGCATATTTCGTCTTCTTCGCTCTGGACGCCTACCTGTTCTTCCTGTATATCCAGGCATACACGGAGCGTTTGAAGAAAAATTCTCTTGGCTTTACTTTTGCCACGATCCCCATCGCCCTGGATATCCTTGTGGTACTGGCGACCCCTGCCACCCACTGGCTCTTTGAGCTGAAGGAAACGGTTACGCCGGAAGGTGCTCCGACAGGGCTCTATACCATTAATCCCACGGTATACACAGTGCATTTCCTCCTTGTAGGTATGTACTTTGTTCTTGCGCTTGCATACGTGGTGATGTACAGAAAATATCTGACGCTCTCGAAAAAGATCGCGATCTATTCAGCATTTGTGCTTCTTGCAGCCGCTGTTTTCCTGCAGTTTGCAATGCCCTATATCATCCCCGGGTCTCCGAGAACACAGCTCGTGGGCATTTCCATGGCTTTCAGCCTTGTAGCTATTTACCTAAGCCGTTTCAGTACCGGTGATGCGATGGACCGCTCGACGGACGCATTCAACAAGCGTGCGTTCTACCTTAGCGTTTCGACGCATATCGACGACAAACACCCCTTCAGCGTTATAGCATTTGAGCCCGACAATTTTGACGAAGTCATAAACAAATACGGTGAGGACAAAGCAAACCTGCTTATGCGCCAGATATCCGAGTTCATGCACGAGATAGTGAACGCGCAGGCGCTGTTCAAACTGGACGGAAACACGTTTGCTATCCTGCTCGGAGCAAACGACAAATACGTAAACGAAGAGACTTTCTTAAAATATTACTATGCTTTCCGCGTGTTCCAGGGCAAGGGCATGGGCGATTCCGAGGAAACAAGGATCGTTCTCCAGGCGCTGAGCGAGCGGTTTGAGCACGTCTGGTACGTTAAGGATGAAAAGATCAACCTTACCACGAGTATCTGCTATTTAAGGTATCCCGAGGACGTTCAGCGTGCGGATGAAGTAAACGATATGATCAACGGTGCCTTAAGACAGGCACATTCCATGGGCAGCGGCACCATCCTCTACGCTGTTGAGTACAGGCAGACCCGCGAAGCCTATATAAATGAGCTGCAGGCGAAGCAGGAAGCCCTTGAAAAGGCGACCCACGCCGCAGAAGACGCGAGAAAGGCCGCAGAACAGGCAAACGCTTCGAAAACACGTTTCCTGTCCAATATGTCCCACGAGATCCGTACCCCTATGAATGCCATCATGGGTATGACAGAGCTTGTGCTAAGGGACGATGTAAACGACCAGGTCCGCAAGAACGTAAGCAACATCCAGAGCGCGGGAAACACGCTGCTCACCATCATCAACGACATCCTGGACTTCTCGAAGATAGAAGCGGACAAGATGGAGATCGTGAACGCAAGCTACGAGACAGGCGCGCTGCTTAACAACGTGCTCAGCATCAGCACTGCCCGTCTTGCCGGAAAGAACCTGGAGCTCATCGCGGATATCGATCCTACTATACCTTCCAGGTTCAAGGGTGATGAGATGCGCCTGCGCCAGATCATCATCAACCTCCTGGGCAACGCCATAAAGTACACGGAGCGCGGCTCAGTAACCCTGAAGGTGCGCTGGGAGCGCATTGAGACAGAGGCAGACGAGCCTGCGAACAACAGCGTTAACCTTAAGGTCAGCATCATAGATACGGGTTCCGGGATCAAGGATGAGGACCTGAACAAGCTGTTCAAGAGCTTTTCACGTATCGAGACAGAGAAAAACCACCTTATAGAGGGAACGGGCCTTGGTCTTTCCATCGTCAAGCGTCTCCTTGATATCATGGGCGGTACCATCACTGTGGAGAGCGAGTACGGCAAGGGCAGCAACTTCACCTTCACTGTGCCCCAGGAAGTGGAGAGCGTTATGCCTTTCGCACATGTGGATGATGCGGAATCCAAAAACGCGCTGGTATACACGGAGACTGCTTCCCTCCACAACGAGCTCGGGCCCGTTCTCAAGAGCCTTGGTATCCAGTACACTGTAGCCCTTACAGTGGATGAGATGATAGAAGCCCTCGAAAATATGCAGTTTACCCACATTTTCGTGGAATACTCGAATTTCAGCAGCATCTGGGAAAGCCTTAAGGGCCTTACCGGAGTAAAAGTCGTTGTCATGATAGCCGGCAACCAGGTTGTAGAATCCCAGAGCGACTTAGTTTACCTGAGAGAACCGTTCTTCTGCCTGAATGTTGCCGAGAGCATTAACGACGTTACAAAGAAAGAAGAGATAAAGGTTAAGCGCGACTACTTTACAGCGCCCGACGCGAGGGTGCTCGTAGTGGACGACAACACCATCAATATCCAGATCCTCGTGGGCCTCATGAAACCCCATAAGCTTCAGGTGGATTCCGTGGAGAGCGGAAAGGAGTGCCTTAAGCGCATGAAGGAAAATGAGTACGATCTTGTGCTCATGGACCACATGATGCCTGAGATGGACGGTGTTGAGACACTTCACGCCATCCGCGCCATGGAAGGGGATTACTATAAGAACGTACCCGTGGTCGTGGTTACCGCAAACGCCATGAGCGGCGTCCAGGAAGAGATGGAAAAAGCGGGCTTCCAGAATTACATCTCGAAGCCTATCAATGTGGACAAGCTGGAAAGCGTACTGCTGGACTATATCCCTATCGAGAAGATAAGGAACGGAAGTTCGGAATCCGGAGAGAAGGGGGATATCATAACCCTCTTTATCCCGGGGATGAATGTCCATATGGGGATCGAAAGCAGCGGAAGGCGGCTTGATACCTACATCGGACGCCTCAATTCCTTCCTGCTTGAGGGCAATAAAAGGCTCCAGAGTTTTGAACGCTGTATCCGTGATGACGATTACAGAGGCTACGAAAACGAGGCCAAGAACCTGCGTGTGGAAGCGGCGGGGCTTGGGGCCGACGTTCTGGCCGATATGGCAAAGGAGCAGGAGAAGGGCTGCAGGGAAGGACGTCTTTCGGATGTCCGCATCCAGCACAACCGCTTCTGCGACACCTTCAGGACTCTGCTTCGTAACGTAGAAGAGGCTCTGAGCGACAGCAAGGTGAAGCTTGCTACCATGGATATATGCACAAAGGGAAGGATCACCGATGAGGAGGCTCTTGAGAGGCTCACCGTTATACAGGCGCTGCTCTCGAACTTCAATCAGGAACTTGCCAAGAAATATGTGCTCGAGGGCTGCGAATATGCCATGAGCGACGAAATAAAAGCTGCATTTGTGGATGCCAAGGCTTTCATGGAGAACCTGCATTTTGATGCGGCAGAACAGTATCTGAAGGAGTTTTTGGAGAAGAAATGGAATCCGTAAGGCTTTTGCACTGTGCGGATCTTCATCTCGGAGCGGAGGTAGTAAGGCTCGGGACAAGGTCGAGAGCACGCAGAGCGGAATTTAGACGCACATTTCATAGAATACTGGAACTGGCAAAGGAAGAAAAGGTCAACCTGCTTTTAATAGCAGGTGACCTTTTTGATGTACCTGTGGTTCCGGAGGAGCTTTGCACAGAGGTAAGGGATGCTTTTGCAGCCGCTTATCCGCTTCAGATCGCCCTGTGCTCCGGAAACCACGACCCGGCCACCTGCGATTCTGTATATCTTCGTGAGGATTTCTGGCCGGAAAATGTCACGGTTTTTGCGTCGGGGCTCGCAATAAAGGAGTTTCCCGAGCTTGGGGTAAGGCTCCTTGGGGCCGGTTTTACAAGCACCTACTGCAGCCACACGCTTTTAAGAAGGGTGTCTCTTCCCGCAGACGACCTTTTAAACATCGGGATCATGCACGGAACCCTTGTGTCTGAGGGGCAGGGGAGTGAGCATAACCCCATCACCCTGCGGCAGATAGAGGCCAGCGGCTTAAGGTACCTGGCGCTTGGCCACATCCATACCCGAAAGGAGCCTGCAAAGGCCGGGGAGACCACTTACGCCTATCCCGGGTGTACGGAAGGCAGGAAGTTTGGAGAAAACGGGCCTAAGGGCGTGTATATAGCCGATGTGAGCCGCTATTCCTGCAATGTCAGGTTTGTGCCTGTCTGCGAAAGGCGGCTGGAGTGCCTTGAGGTAGATATCTCAGAGGCGGAAAACCTGGGAGATGTGGCATCCCTTGTGCGAAAAGCCATGGAAAAGGCTGCGGGGAAAGGATACCGCGAACAGATCTTCCGTGTGACTGTCAAGGGCGAACAGGCCGAAGGCCTTTGTTTTGGGATAGAGGAGCTTGAATCAGCGCTTTCGGATGTATGGTATCTGGAGGTCCAGGACAAGACGCTTCCCTTCGTGGACGAGGCAGGGTTTGGAGCCGGGGGCTCCATACAGAGCGTTTTCCTGAAAAAGCTCGCGGAGAGAGAGGAAAATGTGAAGGCCTCCCGTTTGGAAATGGCGAGAAAATACGGATTAAGGGCGTTTCTTGGCCCTGTAGACATAGAAAACTGATCTGCTCCCGGGGGAGCAGGCTTTGCTTGGAGTCATATGCAGATT
>JAGDCQ010000305.1 GCA_017958465.1 Lachnospiraceae bacterium | reverse complement strand
GTTCCCTTCAGATACAGGATTGAAGGGGAAAAGTACGAGACAGCGAAGGCTCACGTCACTGTTACCTGGCTCCTACATTTTGCAAGGTATGATGCGGATTACACGGGAGGAAGCTCCTTTAGCCAAAAGCTTAAGGTGCTCTTCTTTAAGATAATGGATTCAACCTCCGCAGTGGATGAGGAAGAGGATACGCTTTCCGACGAGGAAGCCGCGGAATATGCCTCAGATCTTGATGATCTGGCCTCTGAGGACGAGCCCGGAGGCGAAAGCACAGAAACCGCCGGGAATGCTGAGAGTGCAGAAAACGCCGGGAACACCGAGAATGCCGGAAGTGCCGGAGATACCGAAGCTCCCGGGACCGCCGGAAGCTCTGAGACCGCAGAGGCAGGGCAAAAACCCGAAGACGAAGAGGCAGCCGGAAGCGGAGAAAACGCCGAAGGCGAAGAAAAAAAAGAACACAGGACTCCGGGGGAGGTTTTGCAGGATATCAACGATAAGATCCTGGAATTCCTTGAAAAACCCGGGGATACGATATCAAAGCTTCTTAAAAAGAAGGACGCGATCCAGCGGTTCATAGAAAACGAGCAGAACCGGGCCACCGTTTCACTGGCAAAAAAGATACTGGTGAAGCTGCTTAAAGCCATTCTTCCAAAGAAGGGCAGGGGAAAGGTAAAATTCGGGACCGGCGATCCTTCGAGCACAGGGCAGCTTCTTGCTGCGGCAGCAGTAATGTATATCCCTTTGAAAGGGAAAATGAAATTCACACCGGATTTTCAGGAGAAGGTCTTTGAAGGCGAAGGAGTCCTTAAAGGACGGATTTTCCTTGGAACGATAATATATCTTGCGGCAAGGTTCTGGTTTGACAAGAACTTTAAGGCAAGCAGGAAAAACTTCGAGAAACTGAAGAAAAAACTTAAAAAATAAAGAGGAGAGTTAAGTTATGGCAGAAAACAATTTTATGGGAACCGTAGATTCTCTGTTCAAAGGAATGAGCAATTTTATTTCAAGCAAGACAGTTGTGGGAGATGCTGTCAGGATCGACGAGAAGACCATTATCCTCCCTCTTGTTGAAGTAAGTTTCGGCGTAGGCGCCGGTGCTTTTGCCGGTGACAAAAAGGACAACGCCGCAGGCGGTATGGGCGGAAAGATCTCGCCGAGCTCCGTACTTGTCCTTCAGGACGGCCATGCAAGGCTTGTGAATATCAAGAACCAGGATACCATCACAAAGATCCTGGATATGGTGCCCGAAGTGATCGACAAGATCAAGAAGGATCCAAAGGACAAGGCAAAAGAGGAAGAGGTGGACGAAAAGGCTGTAAAGATCGCCACCGACTCGGCAGAATAAACCTTTAAAAAATAATGCTTGCATTACAAAGATAAATCTGATAAAATACATTCGTTTGCGAGAGTCGTGCCGGAGCTAAAGGAGTTTGAAAGCGCGCGCACGCTCGAATCTAGCTTTAAGGAGGTGCAACAACATGGCAAGATGTGCAATGTGTGATAAGGATCCTCAGTTCGGAAATCAGATCAGTCATTCAAGAAGTCACGTTTCCGGCAGGTCCGCAAAAATGTGGAAGCAGAACATCCGCAGCGTACGTGTTAACGTAAACGGCAATTCCCAGAAGTTATATCTGTGTGCCGCTTGTCTTCGTAACTTAAGGAAGACTGCAGAAGCTTAAGACATGAAAAATCTGCCGGAAGGCAACTTCCGGCAGCAACAAAGACATTAAAGTATAGCTTCGGCTATACTTTTTTCTTTTTCTTGTAATTTCGAAAAGATGAGAGTATAATACTAATGTTAGTGTGCGTTTTTTCACACGGGTTTGCTCTTTATTACTAAGAAAGGAAGCAGTATATGGGCACAGTAAATAAGGCTATGGACAGTCAGCTTGGCGAAGTCCTTGTTAACACAGATGTTATCGCGAAGTGCGCAGGCTCCGCAGCAGTGGAATGCTTCGGCGTGGTCGGCATGGCAGCCATCAACGTTAAAGACGGGATCGCAAAGCTTTTGAAGCTTGAAAATCTTCAGCAGGGAGTAAAAGTAATTTTTAACGATAATAAGATCACTATTAATCTGCATATCATCGTTTCTTACGGTGTAAGCATCTCGGCAGTGGCAGAAAACCTTATCGGCAACGTTAAGTACAGAGTAAGCGAGTTCTCCGGAATGGAAGTTGAGGCTGTAAACGTATATGTCGAGGGTGTTCGCGCCATTGACTAAAGGAGGTACAAAGTGGCTATCAGAACTATAAATGCCGCTCAGGTTCAGAAGTGTTTCCTTACTGCCGCCAAGAACCTTGAAGCGCAGAAGGAAGTTATCAACAAGCTGAACGTTTTCCCCGTTCCCGACGGTGACACCGGCACAAACATGACAATGACCATTATGTCTGCCGCAAATGATGTGGCAAGGCTTAAGGATCCTACAATGGCGCAGCTCGCAAAGAGCATCTCAAACGGCTCTCTCTGCGGCGCAAGAGGCAATTCGGGAGTTATCCTTTCCCAGCTTTTCCGCGGTTTCTGCAAGGAAGTCGGAAAAGTTGAAGAGATCGACGTTACGGTCATGACAAACGCTTTCCAGAAGGCTGTGGAAACAGCTTATAAGGCTGTAATGAAGCCCAAAGAAGGCACTATCCTCACCGTTGCAAAGGGCGGTGCAGAGCGCGCTGCCGAGCTTGTCGGCGAGACAGATGACCTTGAGGTCTTCGGCGCAGAAGTAATAAAGAAAATGAAGGAAGTCCTGGACTACACACCCGAGCTCCTTCCTGTCCTTAAAGAGGCAGGCGTTGTGGATTCTGGCGGAGCAGGCCTCCTTGCTGTTATCGAAGGCGCTTATGACGCTATGCTCGGAAAAGAGATCGACTTCACAGCCGAGACTCCCGCAGGCGCATCTGCGGAAGTGGACAGCGAGAACATCTCCACTGCCGAGATCAAATACGGCTACTGCACGGAGTTCATCATCAATCTTGAGAAGCTCTACAACGAAGTGATCGAAGAGAAGTTCAAGGCTTTCCTTGAATCCATTGGCGATTCCGTTGTTGTGGTTTCCCTTGATACCATCGTTAAAGTGCACGTTCACACAAACGATCCCGGTCTTGCCATCCAGAAGGCCCTCACATACGGCAGCCTTTCAAGGATCAAGATCGATAATATGCGCGAGGAGCACAACGAGAAGCTCCTTAAGGAGATGGAGGCACCTGCCGGCCCCAAGAAGGATACAGGCTTTATAGCGGTTTCCATGGGCGAAGGCATCAATGAGATCTTTAAGGGTCTCGGTGTGGATGCAATCATCGAAGGCGGCCAGACCATGAATCCCAGCACGGACGATATGCTCAAGGCCATCAAGACCATCAATGCCGACAATATCTTTATCCTGCCCAACAACAAGAACATCATCCTTGCTGCTGATCAGGCAAAGAATATGACAAAGGATAAGAATATCATCGTTATCCCTTCGAAAAACATCCCCCAGGGTATCGCGGCCCTGATCGGATATGTTCCGGAAACGGCTCCGGAGGTTAACGAGGTAAATATGCTCGAGGCCATGAAGGCTGTTAAGACCGGTCAGGTGACATATTCTGTCCGCGATACTTCAATAGACGGCTTTGAGATAAAGAACGGCGATATAATGGGTATAGGCGATCACGGTATCCTTGCCGTGGCCAAGACCGTAAACGAAGCTGTCCTTGAGACCATCAAAAAGATCGCAGATGAGGATTCGGCGCTCATAAGCCTTTACTACGGCGACGGAGTAAGCGAGGAATCGGCTCTTGCCCTTGCCAAAAAGGTCGAGGAGATCTGCCCCGACTGTGATGTGGAAGTGCATCTGGGCGGCCAGCCGATCTACTATTACGTGGTATCTGTTGAATGACAAAGAGCCGGCAGGAAACTGCCGGCCTTTTTGTGCGATAAGCGAATGCCCTCAGTGCAAGCTTGCTTGCAAACTGAGGGCTGAGTGAACGGTCATCGAGCGGACTATGTACGCGAGATGGCCCGTCGAATCGAGTAGGAGTCAGCCTACTCGATTGCTATCTTGTGTCCGGAAGGAGGGGAAGACGGACCATGGAACTTACCGATTCCGTAAAAACCATAAAAGGGATTGGCGACAAGACGGGGGCCCTGCTTAAAAAGCTCGACATTACTACTGTTGGCGGGCTTCTCGAGCACTATCCGTCCAGGTACATAAAGTTCGACATGCCCGTGGCAGCAGGCTCTGTGCGTTCCGAGGGCGTGGTGGCCATTGAAGGTATGTTTGCCACGACCCCTGTGATCAAGCGCTCACAAAAGTCCGTAGTGACCTGCACCTTTGCGGATCCCACCGGCAGCATCGAGACCATCTGGTTCAACCAGCCCTATATCGCAAAGATCATAAGACGCGGTTTCCACTACGTGATACGCGGGAAGGTTGTAAAACACGGCAGCCGCTTCTATATGCAGCAGCCGGTGCTTTATACGCCCGTGGGCTACAGGCAGATGATGGAGACTTTGAGTCCCGTGTATCCTCTAACCGAGGGGCTTTCCTCTAAGGTCCTCCAGAAGGCGATAAAGCAGGTGCTTCCGGCAGCCGGCCAAAAAAAAGAAAGCTTTCCGGCTTCCGTCAGGAAAAAATACGGGCTGATGTCCTATAAAAATGCCATCGAGATCATCCATTTCCCAAAGTCTCTTGATGATATGCTTGAAGCCAGACGCTGTCTGGTTTTTGACGAGCTTTACGGCTTTGCACACGAGATCGTTGTGTCGCGGAGCCGCAGGGAAAAGCTTGTAAGCCCCTTCAAAATGGAGGAGAAGAAGGAGTGCCGTGACTTTGTGGAAGGCCTGCCCTACAGGCTTACCGGAGCTCAGCAAAGGGCTGTGAAGGATGTGATACAGGATCTTACTTCGGGGCACGTGTGCAATCGCCTGATCCAGGGGGATGTAGGCTCCGGAAAGACCATAGTTGCGGCCGTTGCCCTTCTCCTTGCCGCAAAGAACGGATGCCAGGCCTGCTTTATGGCACCAACGGAGATCCTGGCCAGACAGCATTTTGAAAAGTTTTACCCTCTGTTTAACAAATACGGTATAAGAGCCGTACTGCTGACAGGAAGCCTTACAGCCTCCGAAAAGAAGAAAACTCTCCGGCAGATAAAGGATCACGAGGCAGACGTGATCATCGGCACACACGCCCTGATCCAGGACCGCGTGGAGTACGATTCCCTCGGCCTTGTGATAACAGACGAGCAGCACCGTTTCGGAGTGCGCCAGCGCGATATCCTCTCGGAAAAGTCCGTTGATCCCCACGTGATCGTAATGAGCGCAACACCTATTCCGCGTACCCTTTCGCTTATGCTCTACGGAGACCTTGATATCTCTGTGATAAACGAGAGGCCCGGCAACAGGCTGCCGGTGAAGAACTGCGTTGTGGGGACCGAATACAGGGAGGTTGCCTACAGGTTTATTGCAGAACAGGTAAATAAGGGCTTTGGAGCCTATGTTATCTGTCCGGAGATCTCGGCCTCGGAGGGGGACGACTCCCTGGAAAACGTTGAGGATTACGCTGCAAAGCTCAGGGAGCGCTTCGCCGCAGCGGGGCTTAATATCACCGTTGGCGAGCTGCACGGTCAGATGAAGAACGATGAAAAGAACCGTGTTATGGACGCTTTTTATGACGGGGAGATAAATGTCCTTGTTTCAACAACCGTAGTTGAGGTTGGCGTGGACGTTCCCACCGCCACTGTTATGATGGTTGAGTGCGCCGAAAGGTTCGGCCTTGCCCAGCTCCATCAGCTGAGGGGGCGCGTGGGCCGCGGAAGTGCCCAGTCTTACTGCATCTTTATCAGCACAACGGATAAGGAAGAAGCTATGGAGCGGCTTTCTATCCTTGGCAGGTCCAATGACGGATTCGAGATCGCTGAAGAGGACCTTCGCCAAAGGGGGCCGGGGGACCTCCTTGGGCTTCGCCAGAGCGGTGATATGCAGTTTAAGCTTGCGGATGTCTACAGGGATTTCGATATCCTGAAAGAGGCCTTTGAGGCAGCAAAAGAGGGGCTGTGAGCCAAAAAGGACAGCCGGCCTGGCGTGACTTGCGGGACATTTTTTCTTGTATATTGAACGGTTTCGTGGTAAAGTAATTGTGTATGACCGAAGAGTTTTTGGTCATGTTCATTCTCAGGGGAAAGAGAACAATGGGAAACTATACGAATCAAAGTTT